>NZ_VPDH01000056.1:0-24614 GCF_013417785.1 Acinetobacter sp. YH12227
CTTTAATTTGCTTGGTAAAGATGCTGGTTTCAATAAATAACATGGACTCTTTATACGTCAATGGCGTATTTGAATTTTAGCAGTTTCCATAACAAAAAACGAGAGCTGGTAGATCTCGTTTCGCATAATCGCCATTATGTTAAATAACTTTTAGAAGCTTTAGTACAAGCTTGACAGATTGTCTTATCATTATAAAATAACCTTATTCAAATCATCCTCCCAAGAGTAACGCCAATGAAGTAAGTCATTTTCTCATCATTATTTTTAAACTTTTGATGTGCAAAATAGATTCTACTTGTGGCTATATATTCTTGGTCTCTACTTTATATCCTAAATAATATATTGTTTTTTATAAGTTAATCTTCACTATTTTGCATATCCTCTACATGAGGAATTTTTTATGCAACATGCATGTATTGCTTCAAACTTAAATTTAGAATTTTCTACACAGAAAATGTTTGATCAGCTAAACATTACGCTTTTATCAGGACAGGTTTCTGCATTAATTGGACGTAATGGTTTAGGTAAATCCCTATTGTTCAGAATATTAGATCAAAGCCAAGCTTTAGATATTCATTATAGTGGTCAAGTTTCATGGAATATCCAACATGATTATTTGGCACAATTAGAACGCCTTAATGCTGAAAATATTGCACAAGCATTAGAGGTAGATCATTTACATCATGCTTTTCGGCGTATAGAGAACAATACAGCTAGTTTTGATGATTATGAGTTAGTTGAAAATACCTGGGATTTACCACAAAAATGGCAAAATATACTTGAAAATGCTGACTTACCTACGGATTTGAACTTTCCAACAGAAAAACTGAGTGAAGGACAAAAAACAAAGCTGGCTTTATGTCGTTTGTTTTTAAAAAAGGATCACTATCTACTTTTAGATGAACCAAGCAACCATTTAGACTCAACATCTAGACAATGGTTAATTGAGAGTATTTTGGCACACCCTAGTGGTGTATGCCTGATTAGTCATGATCGCCAATTACTCAATCAAGTCCAACATATTTATGCTTTAACTGAATTAGGCTTACAACACTACAAAGGTAATTATGAGCATTACATTCAACAGCATCAGCTACACATGGATGCATTAACTCAGTCTATTAATAATGAGAAAAAAGAATTAAAGCAGTTAAAACAACGGCAACATGATAGCTTAATGAAAGCGAATAAACGTCAATCTAAAGGCAATGAACTTCGTGATTCTAATTCTCAAGCAAAGATTTTTCTAGATTTCAAAAAGGAAAATGCTGGACAAAGCTTAGGTAAGCTACGTGCCCAACAAACTCGACAAACTGATGATTTGAAAAATAGTCTGATTAATAGGCAGACCATTGTAGAAAAAATCAAAGCTCAGAAGTTTGAATTCCACTTACAGAGTACGAAGCAAGGAGAGATTTTAAGAATTCATGATTTAAAGCTACCCCATACAGCAACAAATAAAATTAATTTTGCATTGAAAGCTGGCGAAAAAATCCATCTTAAAGGTGCTAATGGAATTGGTAAATCAACCTTATTGAAATTGATTTCTACCCATCAACGTGATGATATTTTCTTTAGTGGAACATGTTTGTATTTAGATCAAAACTTTAGTTTATTAAATAATGATTTATCCGTAATCGAAAACCTTGCACTTTATAACTCCAATCTTACTGAAGTTGAGTGGAGAAATTTGTTAGGTCAGTTACGTATTCGTCGTGAAAAAGCTTTATTAAAACTATCAGAACTGAGTGGTGGTGAAAAATTGAAAGTCGCATTATTAGCAATGAGTCACTATCCTGATGGTATTGATTTATTATTGCTTGATGAACCAGAAAATCATTTAGATATTGAGTCTAGAGAGCTTCTATCGCAGGCTATTAGCCAATATCAGGGCGCTGTAATTTTAGTTTCACATGATCATTTTTTTGTTGAACAGTGTGAAATATCTGAAGAGTATTTAATTGAGTAAAATGACATTTTCAAATATATAGATTTATTAGTTCTACTAAAATTAACATAATACACGTTATACGAAGCTCCAAAAATGAGCTTAATCCAATGATTTAAAATATTTTTTTAATAAAAAAAGCCCGACATCCTGTCGGGCTTTTTCGTATTAGGTGTTTAGGTATAACTCCTGTCGTACCTCACGTCCTGGTGTTGCACTTATCATTATTGTTTTATGTGTTGGAACATCCTGTTCTCTATGTCCCCATCATATGAAAATTCGCAGAGATGACATAGACGCAATGGTCCTTAATTCATGTCAGCCTGAGCGTACAACATTGCTCAAAACTTACCCCAAGGTTTATCCGCAGAAATTGCGGATAATTTCCGAAGTGCAGGCATTGAGTTATCAGGGAAAAAGCGAAATATGAATGTTTTTTGATCGATTTTATTGGCAAGAACTATCAAAAACGATCATAAAAAAGCCGACTTGTTTCAAAATCGGCTTTTTGGGCATTTTTGGCTTTTTAAGGTTTTATTAAGTATCTGATATTTATATTAATATACAAGTGTATTGCGTATAACCACCATTATGTTAAATGTATAACTTTATAAAGTGTTAATTTTAAAGTCTTCCAATGTTTTGCCTTTTTCTTCTAATAAATTATGAACAAACTCAGGCTCTAATTTCAGCATCAGTTCAATAGCATCATGGATTTTCCAAAATTGTAATTCAGGATGATCTATTATTTGGATTAAATGGTTTTTAATTAAAGGAATATATTCATCGTATTTTTCATCATCAATTAACCAAAATAAGCGACTAATATCAAATGGTTCTGTATTAGATATTTCTATAATCTTTTGTATAGGATGAAATATTTTTATTCTAGCCTGTTCACCAAATCCTAGATCAGCTTGGAATGCCCAATAACGAACAAAAGCTCTAAGTACATGCTGAAGTGTATCATCATAACCATGTAAACGATGATCTATATAACCAACTAATTTATTTTCATTTAATAAATTTACTAATGCATCAAAACCAGAGGATTGTCCCCAATTAGTCAGAAGTTTTGCTGCCTCAAATACAATATTTTCATCAGAAGAATTTAATAAATTTATGACTTGTTCTATACGATCTTCAGGAATATCTTCTGGATCTAAATCTGTTGCATCACATGCGTAATCTGCATGAGTAGGAACGTCATGCAGTAATACAGAAATTTCTTTATTCATTAAGCCACTCATTAATAATTATCTTAAGATTTTCTAAAATTAACATAATACACGTTATACGAAATGCTTGATATTTCTCTTTAAATATCATTATATTAACGTAAGCCGTTCTGGAGTATAGGGCACCAGAACGGCTTTTTATTGATTATTCATGTTCCACGATCACTAATTGAGCGATGTTCCACGGTTTTATTCAGTTTTAATAAACATCATCCGGTTTTTTGAGGAGTCATTATTTCAAGTGCTTGCACTGAAATTGGCTCTTCAAAAAACTGGAGTCTTGGCTAACCATATGGAAGGAAAAAGCGGCTTAGGAAGCCTCTCTTCTTCTGTTCTGGTTCAACATGCTCCGGGATAGGAATACGCTTATTGTCTTGCTGAGGAGTAGTCAATTCGTCATAGTTCGTTGCTAGTTCCGACCGAGGATCCGTTGCTATATCCTGTTTAAAGCTCTGATCGGTAAAGGTAGTCATATTGGCTTTTGGTGCTTCTAGTAAGCGCTGCATAGCTTCAATCTGTTCTTGATAAAACGATTCACGTTCTAAAGATTGATTTTCTCTCTGTATTGCCTGATTTAATTGTTTTTCCAGTATGTCAACTTGACGTTTTAGTAAGTCAACTTCTGTCAAGTTTTGACTGTTAATTGATTGACTTTGATTGACTGTATCCTCTTTTTTTTGTGGTTCCCCAAAAACTCTTAGGGCCTCTGAAAAGTCAATTAATCCATCAGATCCTTTAGATAAATTTCCTTTGTTTATATGTGCATATATGGCTTGTCTTGAATATCCATAAAGCTTAGCTAACTCTGAAACTGACAGTTTTTTCATTATGTAAACCAGTTTTCAACTTGTGTTAATACCTGACTGTTAACTTAACAATTTCAATTAACAATGTCATTGAAATCCTAATTTTCTGAGTAAAGGAAGTAATTCCTTAAATTTCTCTGCATCTTGCAGCATGGCAGCTATACGTACAGCAAACTGCTGATAGCTTTCTGTGCCTTGTGAATATTTACTCATCTCAGGAAGCTCTGAGAGCTTGTTGGCGAATAGATGGCGTTGTTTATCTGTTATTTTTGAAAAGAGGTCTAATGTATTCGGATCTCTTTTAGATTCGACTGAATGCGTGGCTGATTTTTTCTGTTTAAAGCTAAATGAAAAACCAGTAATAGATCTACCTGTTTTATGCTGTTCAACTTTGACAATAATATCGGTATGTTCATTTACTTGTTTTAATGCAATGTCTAAAACATATTTTTTAAAATCATACATTCGTTTGTATTCAGTCTCGAGTACACCTATTTTTTGTCTAAAATCATACATAGTTATGAGAGGCGTTTTTCCAGTACTACGCCATGCAATCAATATTTCATATAAACGAACAGCATAAGCACTTGTTAAATTACTTATTTGTTGTATTTCATACTTTGTAAATTGTTCTTCTAACCTAGTAATTAAAGGCACAATAGCAGGGGCAAAAATAAGTCTAACGACAGCTTCATTATCAATATAAGCCACCTCGCTCACCCATCTTGATTTGTGATTAATAGTGTTACCTTTTTCACTAAGACTCTGATAACTGAATTGTCTTGCAAACAAGTCATCGCAAGCATCTTTTAACGCCTGATAAGCCGTATTTCGATGTACACCAAACTGATTAATATAACTTTCAGCATGAACTGTTAGTGGATCATTAGCATTTATCCCTTTACCCGATTCCCTTGCTTCAACAATAGCTAGGAGAATTAACCTCTGTTCAACTAGATCGAGGTTATAACTGGCATTGATTAAGGCGTTATCTTTAACAACTAGTTCTGTTTTCATATGAAAAGATTATATTTTTAATTCAATAAGACGAGGTTATATAATTATCTCGCTTAATGCAAGGTAAACCTCGTTTTAATGCAAGGTAAACCTCGTTTTAATGCAAGGTAAACCTCGTTTTAATGCAAGGTAAACCTCGTTTTAATATCTCTAGAACCATTATGAATAAAGGATTACAGCTTAATTAAAAGCATTTAAAAGCTTAAAAATAATTAAAAGCCCAGGGAGTAAAAAATTGCCCTTGGTTTTCGCTTCGCTCAAACTCTATTGAATCTCGCTTTCGCTCGATTCGTCGGGGCAATTTTTGGTTCATATTTTCGTGAATTTGAGAAAAAGCAAAAGCAAGATCAAAAGCAGCTCGGAATTCGCTTCGCTCATGAGCTTTTTTTCTCGCTACGCTCGGTTTAGGAATCAAATTTGGAAAGTTCGCACCCATTCGGGATGCTCTGTAAAGCAGGTGATTGATGGATAGGGAGCTTGTAATCAGGGAAAGGGATGGGCAAATTTTCTCAGTTCGCTCGTAGACACTCGCTCTGTTTAGCGACTCATGCCACGAGATTTCATTTTAGGCGCATGTTGCTGTGCTTTGAGCTGTTGTTCCTGTCTGAGTTTCATCTGTTGTTCTGCTTTGATCTCATCCACACATTTTTTAATGACTTGATAGGATGGGTATAGAGTCTGGTATTGCTTGGCTTTGGCTGGATGTTGTTGTTGGTACTGCTTCCAGGCATGTTCTTTGAATTTGTCATTTTCCAATAAATCCTTCACACCATGTTTTTTCTGGTGTTCATGCTGACCTTTCAGCTTTTTGTGCTCCTGGTAAATCGCATCACGTTGGGCTTCCCAGGCTTTTTTTCCAAACAGTAAGGGTTTGTTCTGAGTTAATTCGTTGTGTTGATCGACCAGGCTTTGCAATTTGTCATGACTTTGCTTGAGTCCGCTTTTCACGATCTCCTGGGCAAGCTGCTGATTGAACTCATTTTGATGTTTGTGGTGCTTGGTCAGGGTTATTTCGGCTTGTTTGAGATTACGCTGAATGAAATCCAGGTCTAGATTCGCGTCTTTTGCGCTGATTTCGCGTTTTAGCACTTTGCCAAGGGTTTCCCTCTGTTTTTCCTCAAACAGGGCTTTTTCGTCAATTGGTGGCGTTTTAGCGCTATTTTTGATTTGGATCTGCTGTTCTGTTTTCAGTGTGCTGAGTTTGATCTCATTTTCAGCAATCAGCAGATCCATATTTTTGCTGTATTGCAGCTGAGCCTGATTTCTCTGTTTGATTTCGTCATTGCTTCGGCTGATTTCGGTCTCAATCCCTTTTCGGCGCAGTTCGGTGACTTTCGGCCCTTCGTGCAGCGTGGCTTCTAAACCATTCTCCTGGTCTTTGTAGCTGCGGTGGTCGACTCGGGCAGTGTATCCAGCCAGATCCAGGTGCATATTGCAGATATCGGCAAAGTGTTCGCGCCAGTGTTCGATTTCTCCACTGTGTTTCTGATCCAGTTCCCGGGTTTTCTCGGTGAAGCCTTCCTGAGTAAGTTTGCGTGTGCTCATCAGGATATGCGCGTGATAATTGCGTTCATCACTACCAGATCCAGTATGCGGTGCATGAATACAGGCATCGACGGCTACCTGGTGTCTGTCCACGATACTGGCGCATAGCTCTTCGAGCATGGCCAGGCGTTGTTCCTGATTTAATTCACTTGGAAAAGCGATTTCAAATTCTCGGGCAACTGTCGAGTTTTTTCGGGTTTCCCGTTGTTCAACTTCGTTCCAGAGTCTTTCCCGGTTTTTTAAATGTTCTGGTGCGCCTTCGGGTAAATAAATTTCTTTATATTCCACACCTGTTTTTCGGCTGTAATCATGTTCTCGGCCCTCACGTTCACAATAGATCTTTTCACCTGCCCGATAGGCAATCGCAGCAGTAGCGGAACGCCCTGCTGATCGTGCTACGGTTTTGACTGAAAAGTGGTAAATCGCCATGCCTATTTTCGCTTTTAAATTTTCACGTAGTGAAGTACAACCGTGGATACGGTTGTCGGGGTATTGGGGAGACCCCAATCGTACTTGCAAACGAAGTTTGCATAAGTGCGCTCTTCGAGGAAAACATTACTATACATATAGCACCTTGAATGCATATTCAAGTGCGCTTATGTTAGGGATGGTTTCCCAGGATGATGGTATTGGATTAATGAGCGTTACTGAAACACTAGACAGCAAAATCAAAGCACAGGAAGAAAAGCTAAAGCAGTTAAAGGCTCAAAGACAGGCAGCACTGGCAAGAGAACGTGCTAAAGAGAAAGAACAAGCTCGAAAGGATGATACCAGACGCAAAATTTTAATTGGATCCTGTATGCTAAAGATCACTGAAGATGATGAACAAGCCAGAGCTAAATTAATTGCTCAGATGGATAAGTATTTAACAGATGAGCGTGACCGAAAGCTTTTTAATTTATAAATTTTGAGGGATAAGTAGTGGAAGATCCAACACTTAATAAGTTAATACGTAATACAGAATTATTCTTCGAACATCACTGGAATGTAGACCTATTAGGAAAGCCTCCTGAATGGTCACCAGTACATTTTAATTTTGGAAAAATTCCTAATTACGATAAACAAGGTGTATATGCGTTTGTCAAAGGGGATTTAGTGACTTATATCGGTGTTGGGACTTCTAGAGGTGCTGGCCGTTATCGTGGTAATGGCTTAAGCGCCAGGGTAATGAAATATTGCCGATGGAATGAAGATAAAACTGAATATATTGCGATAGATCCAAGACTGAAAGATGCTGGATCCATCATTACAATAGGCTTTGAGCGTGATACGGCTTATTTAGCAAATGCCCTAGAAGTTTTTCTTATCTCTAAAATCCAACCTGTCCACAATGTGGTTAAAGTTGGTATGTAATTTCGCATAAGAAATTTTATGTTAAATGATTGTTAGAAATGCCCCTTGATCGAGGCATTTTCTATAAAGAATACTAAAAACTAATTAAAGCCAACCAAGTTTCAAAACAAGGCAGTTCTCAGCAATCATATTTTTAAATTATATAACTCCCAACTGAGCTTTTGCTCCAACGATAAGGCTTTCATTTTGAGTTTCTAAGGCAAATAAACCATACATCAAAGGAGAGGCCGCTGCTCTTTCTAAAGTCTGTTCATATAGTTTATTCCAAACTTTACCCCCTAGTTTTTCATACTCGATGATTAGAGTTTTGAGGCTTTCTTCTCCAAACAAAGTTACATGCCCAGCAAAATCAATCGCTGGGTCATCTATATGGGCTGTTGACCAATCAATAACGCCTGAAACAGCTCCATCCTTTGAAGCTAGTACATGCCCAGCATATAAATCGCCATGTATAAATTGGGTGAAATCTGCCCATAGAACATCATTATCCAACCATTTTCTGTAGCGGGTTTCCAATTGCTCACTTATACCAATTTCAGATTTTACTAACTGCAAATTGTTTGCTATTTCAGGTCTTAAATCTGAAGGTTTCATAATTTTCAAATCATTTTCCCGAACTTCTTTTTCAGGAATACTATGGATTTCAAATAAGGTTTTTGCCAAAGATGTTATGTATTTCGGGCTATCTTTGTCCATATTCCAAATTATTTCATAGGTTTCAGCATCCAAATTTAAAACAGGATTATCTTTAAGTATGGGATAAGCCACTAATTCTGTAGATGAAATTCTCCAATCAGGAACCTCTACAGAAAGATGTTTTTTTACCAATTCTAAAATGCGTTTTTCTTTCTTGATTTGTTCCCTCATGCCATCACGACGAGGAATACGCAGCAACCATTGTTGCCCCTTTGTATCAAGAGCAAAAACGACCTTAAAATCAATGCCCATTTCATTGAAATTCATTTTGTCCGTAAGCAACAAGCCGTGTGCTTCAGCAAGTGATTGAATATCTTGAATTGTCATTTTTAATTTCCTTTAAAGAGTTCAATAATTAATGTTCGGATTAGATTGGCTATCATTAACAATCTCTCTCAAAAGTCTTGATGATTTTGTGGTCTTTGATCTCGTAGATAATGTCAGCAATATTATCGACCAATTGCTTGTCATGAGATACGAAGATAATAGTTCCTGCATAGGACTTCATCATTGTTTCTAATGCGGCAATACTTTTTAGGTCAAGATAGTTTCCTGGTTCATCCATAAGCAAAATATTATATTTTCCTAAAAGCATTTTGGATAAAAGCAGTTTGATGATTTCACCTCCCGATAAGTCGGATAAGTTTTTTTGAATATCATTCGCTCCGATCCCCATTGAAGCCAATACTGCACGAATTTCCGCAACTGTGTACTCGCACTCTTCCTGCATAAAGGAGAGCACAGATTTATGCGTGTTAAATTTATATCCTGTTTGTGTAAAGTAGCCAATTTCAGCTTTTGGAGATATGGTTAATCCATCAGCACGTTCTGATATCATTTTTAACAAGGACGTTTTCCCTGTTCCATTCGATCCAGTTATAGCGACTTTAGCGCCAAGCGGTATTATAAAGTTAGCGTCATCAAAGATAGTACGGCTACCAAATTTTAAGCTCAGACCATCTGCCGTAATCGGGAACTTATTGTGCAGTTCTAGGGCTGAACTTTGACGAAAACGAATAGAACGCAAATGCTCTGGTGCTTGAATATCTTCTAATGCAGCCAAACGCTTTTCCATACTCTTAGCTGCCTGATACAGTTTTCTTTGCTTGGTGCCAGTCATTTTTGCATGCCCAAGTCGTCCAGCACTTTCGGTAGAGTTTTTGGATTTTTCTCCTTTTTTCTTATTGTCTAATCGATTAGCTTGCTGGCGTTTTTCTTGCACAGCAGATTCTAATCGCTCCCGTTCCTTCATCATCAGCTCATATTCTACGGCTTGGTGTTGTCGCTCTTCTTCTTTTTGACGCAAGTAATCCGAGTAACCACCCCAATATTCCGTAATTTTACCGTCTTTTAACTCCCATATCTTGTCTACAACCATATCAAGAAAATATCGGTCATGACTGATAACAAGTAATGCTCCATCAAATGCTTTAAGTTGACCAATAAGTAGATCTATTCCATTGAGATCAAGGTGGCTGGTTGGTTCATCCGCTAGAATGCCATGTACTTGTTGGGAAAATGCGGCAGCAATTTTTGCACGAGTTTCCTCTCCGCCACTCATTGTGTCGTTTTGTACATTGGAAACACCAAGGCGAGATAACATTGCCCGGTCTTCGACCGTTTCTATTTCGATTCCGCCCAGTTGGCTGATATGTGCAAAATCACCAAAACGCTGTAATGTCGCTTCGGCTAAAACAATTTCGCCATTAAGTACTTTGAGTAAACTACTCTTTCCTGCTCCGTTATCACCCACAAGACCAATACGGTCATAAGAGTGAATTTCCAATTCATCAATATCCAAAACATCACGCCCAGCATAATCCAAGCGTATGTTTCTCGCTTTAATAATTAAACTCATTTTTATTTACTCCTGTTTAGCTCTTGAAATTTTTTATGCAGCAAACAGGATTTAGGTGAAAACAAAAGCTAGCATCACAGTGTCCTCCCAAAAAAAAAGCTATTCATCCACAGGGTGGACAAATAGCTAGTCAATTAAGTTATAACTGGAAACTATGCACTAAAAGCATACTTATAAATTAAGCATACTTTTACTTTATATATCCGCATATATTCTTAAAGACACAACAAAAGCCCACCATTATAAAATAGTGTCACTATGCAAATAGTTGTGTCTTAACGAATGCGGATAGAATGCATAAACTTACCTAAAAAATAAAATTCAGTTTTATGATAACTTTACTGTTAAAAGAAGTCTAGACAACCTTGTTTTATGCTTGGATATAAGGCTTATTTTAAAATAATAGTAGTGAAGATTTTCTAAAATTAACATAATACACCTTATACGAAATAAAAATGGGAGCCTTAAGCTCCCATTTTTTAAGTAATTTTTTCAAATAAGGCTTGGGTGAGCATCTAAAATTCGAATCAATGTAGCTGCTGGTCCAGTTGGATAGCGTCGTCCCTGTTCCCAATTTTGCAGGGTACGGGGGCTAATATGTAGACGTGCAGCAAATTCATTTTGGCTCAAGCCAGTTTTTTCACGTACTTCTTTAATATCAGGCAATTCGAGTTCTGTAACTCGGCTTGCTTTAACTTCTTTACGTTTGATAGCTCCAGCTTCTTTGATTGAAGCAACCAAGTCATCAAATAAGTTGTTATCCATGAAATTGCTCCTTCACGAGTTGGTGCAGAATGGCGGTTTCCTTATCTGTTAAATTATCTTTTACTGATTTTGGATAAGCCACTAAGAAAAAGATCTGATCATCCTCGGTGACCCAATAATAAATCACCCGTATCCCACCACTTTTCCCTTTGTTACCTTGAGCACAACGTACTTTGCGAATACCACCGCCATTCTTGATTAGGTCACCTCTATCAGGCTGTACCAAAAGATCTTGCTGAAGTTGACGATATTCCTCATCAGATACAAGGTCTTTAATTTGCTTGGTAAAGATGCTGGTTTCAATAAATAACATGGACTCTTTATACGTCAATGGCGTATTTGAATTTTAGCAGTTTCCATAACAAAAAACGAGAGCTGGTAGATCTCGTTTCGCATAACAGCCATTATGTTAAATTGTAGTAAGAACTTTAATGCGATAGAGCAGAATGTATATGCAAAATAAGCTTGATAACATTATTCAAGAATTAAAAGAACTATCTGGGAATAGTCGTCTAAACATAGAACTACCTGATGATATTTTCATATCTGCTTATGAACGAAAAATAGGTTTTATTTTTCCAAAAGATTATAAAAAAGTTTTGAAAGAGATTAGCAATATCTTTTATGGAACAATTGAATTAGCGTCTCTTACAGATGAGAAAGAATGCTATCGAGGGCTATCTCAGATATTAAATGATGCTAGGGAGCAAGGTCTGCCAGAAGATTGGCTACCTATTTGTGAAGATAATGGTAGTTATTATTGCCTATCTCCTAATCATAAAATTAGATATTGGACAGCAGATGGATATAGCGATGAGCAGTGGGAAGATTTAGCAGATTGGATCAAGCAAGTTTGGATAGATGGAAATTAAGAATTTCTAAAATTAACATAATACACCTTATACGAAATTAAAAAATGGAGCCTAAAGCTCCATTTTTTAATAACTTTTTTTAAATTGCTAAGCGTAAATTCAGTGCTTTTACAACTTTAATCACAGTATCAAAACTAGGGTTAACATCACCAGAAAGTGCTTTATAAAGACTTTCTCGGCCTAAGCCTGTATCTCGTGATAATTGAGCCATTCCTTTAGCTTTTGCAATGTTACCTAAAGCCTTTGCAATGAATGCGGCATCGCCATTAGATTCTTCAATACATGCTTGTAAGTAAGCCTGCATATCATCCTCTGTTTTAAGATGCTCAGCACTGTCCCATTTGCGAAGTTTAATAGCCATTTATAGCTCCTCCTCTAAATCTTGTGCCAATTGCAGGGCAAGTTTTATATCTTTACTTTGCGTAGACTTATCTCCGCCTGCTAAAAGAATAACAACCCTTTGCCCTTGCTTGCAGTAATAAATCCTATAGCCTGGCCCAAAGAAGAAACGTAATTCAGAAACACCTTCACCGACCGGCTCAGTATCTCCAAAGTTTCCATCTTCAACCCGATCAATTCGGACTTGTATGCGTCTTTTTGCCTGCTGGTCTTTTAACTTGGTGAACCAGTCATCAAAGACTTCAGTGGTATATATTGAGTACATAAGTAGAATGTATCCTATAGGATACATTTATGCAAGAAATAAACTTGATATTTGGGGCTCGAAACGGTGAATTTCGTATAACCGCCATTATGTTAAGTTAATCAAAATTCTTAATGCACCAAAACCTAAAAATTTAAATGGAGTAAAAATGACTTTAAAGGGGTTAGATATTCAAGAAGATTGTATCAAAGCTATTTCTAATGAATCTTTAATATTTGATATTAAGAATAAAGAGTTTTTAGAGGATATAGAAAATCTTTTATTACAGTATTTTCAAAATTTTAGTAATGATTTAAATGGAATTGAGTTTGATAATTTTTCTGTGGAGTTTTGGTTCGATGCAGGACAATTGATTATTTATCCTGAAAAAGATTTATTAGATCGTAAACCCTTTGAATCTGAATATGATTTAGATAGATTAGACCCTTATTTTTATCTAGTTTGTGAAGAATATAGGATATATTTTGATGACTTAATATCTCGAAAAGTAAGCGATCAAGTATCTGAAAAAGAAGCTATTTCTAAAACTAATGACGTAATTGATTGTGTAAGCAAAGCTATAAAAAATATAAATGATGAAAACAATCTTTTAAAGATGTTAGGCAGGCCTAAATTAGAAATAAGATATTTCGGTGTAACGAAAGAAGAACTTTTAGCAAAAGAAATTCTCGTGAAATGAAGTAGATATTTTTGTCGTATTAAGGAAAACTAAAATTAACATAATGGGCGTTATGCGAAGTCAAAAATGGGAGCTTAAGCTCCCATTTTTATTGATGATTTTTTAATTCTTTCAGCATAGCATCCCGTAAAATTTCATTCATTCGTGTTTGATAACCTTTGCCTTGTGCTTTGAACCAAGCAAGTACATCAGCATCTAACCGAATTGAAGTTTGTTGCTTCACTGGGCGGTAAAATTGATTTTGGCGTACAGCACTGCTCCAATCGGTAATTTCAGGAATATCTGATAGATCTAGCTGATCATCAGGAACCGTGCCTTTAGCAAGCAAGCGTTGAATTTCAGCATCTTGCTTCTCACCAAATTTCTCATTCAGCTCTTTGCGTGAGTATCTAACCATGCTCATATTTGTTTCGCTCCGCTTTAGTCACTTGCCTTGCACTAATGATTCGTATGATTTCACAGTCATCTTCATCAAAAATGGTGTGAGCCACCAATAACATTAGTACGCCTTTAACTCGTCCAATGGTTTGCCAACGTTCTTCACCATCGGTATGTCTGTCTTGGATTGAGATCCGTAATGGATCTTCAAAAACAAGGCTTGCAGTTTCGAAAGAGATATCATGCTTTTTCTGATTCTTTCGATTCTTAGCCTCATCCCATTCAAAATACTGTTCCATAAAAAACATTCAAATTTGTATATACAATAATGTATCACAAAATTGTATAACTCAAGTTGAGAAGCGTAATTTTTAGTCAAATTTATTGGCAAGTACTATCAAAACTGCTCATAAAAAAGCCGACTTGTTTCCAAGTCGGCTTTTGAACATCATCGAGCAAATAATTTATATCATAAGTTTTTGATTTTTATATTTTTCAATTTGTGCTGTTATTCCTAAGTAGAAATGTCCTACCTAATAACCAAATAGAAATGTCCTATACAGACACTTCCAAGTCAAGCACAGGATTCAGATTTCGTTCTTTGATTACTGTTTTCTGTGCACGTCTGCTCGGCATCTTTTGAGAACGATTGCGTTTGTTTTGCTGTTCTAATTCTTCGTGCTGTTGTTGAATATGATTGAGAACAGCACCTAAACGTTTATTCTCAACAACCTCTCGCTGGTTGAGCTGACTTAATTTATCGAAGATGCTGTAATTGATTTTTCTTCCTTGATGTTCAATGGCTACCGTGCCATCCGGGTATTCCAGAAACTCAAGATACTTGCCGATCAACCTTTTATTTTCTTCGGTATTTTCCAGTAAATATACGCATTTATCATAAGTAATCGTCAGGCTGTTCGTGACTCTGCGGGGTTCACGCCAGGTAAAAACATCATCTAATTCTTCGGCTGTTTCAGTGACAGTCCGGTGTAGATCCTTGGGATTAAAGGCCATATTGGCAAATTTACGATTAAATTGCTCGATAAAGCAGGGCAGCCAGGCATTCGCTTGCTCAATCGAACAGATGCCTTCCAGGCGCATTTCTTTAATCAGACGGTCCTGAAGCGTTCTATTCGCCCGTTCTACACGGCCTTTGGCTTGTGGTGAATTGGCGAAGATGATATCGATATTGAGGGTACTGAGTACGCGTCCAAACTGGGTAATCTTGGTGTCTTTCTTGCTGCTTTGATTCACCCTGAAGACTGAATGTTTATCACTGTAAAACGCCAACGGCTTACCATGCTGCTCAACATACAAACGTGTTGAAATCATATAGTCAAATGCTGATTCCGACTCACAGAAACGTAAATGCTGTAATTTTCCTGTGGCATCATCGA
Organism: Acinetobacter sp. YH12227; assembly: GCF_013417785.1. Classification (NCBI taxonomy): domain Bacteria; kingdom Pseudomonadati; phylum Pseudomonadota; class Gammaproteobacteria; order Moraxellales; family Moraxellaceae; genus Acinetobacter; species Acinetobacter sp. YH12227. The sequence goes on from NZ_VPDH01000056.1 coordinate 15,217, forward strand.
TAAATACCAGCAGACAGCACTTAGCAGCGCGTCCTTCAAACCAGTCATGGTGTGAGCCATCGATTTGAATCAGTTCACCATAACAATCTCGGTTATAACGAGGCTGATACGGGCGTTTCAGGCGCTTGGCGCGAGGAATCCACAGATCGGCTGCAATCATCCAGGAACGCAGTGTTTCCACTGAAATATCGAATCCATGAACAGTGGTGAGCTTTTCATGCGCTAAAGTGGGTCCGAAACCATGCAGTTGATCCGAAACAATATTGAGGCACTTGAGTCTGAGCTCTTCAGGAAGCCTGGAATTGCTGATTTGGCCACGTGCAGCATGTGCTAATGCAGCTGGGCCTTGAGCTTTGTATTTTTGCAATAAACGTCTGATCTGACGTTCTGAAATATGAAGTAGCTGAGCAGCTTGGGACTGGGTTATGCGTTGATCACAGATTTCTTGCAAGACCGACAATCGTTTAAGTTCTTTATCCGACATAGACACCAACATATCAAACCGTCCGCTAAGAAAATTGCAAAAGTGCATATTCTAAAAGCGGACATTTTTACTTTGGAGAAACCGGACATTTCTACTTGGGGCTTACATGTGCATTTCGTATAACGCCCATTATGTTAAATTGAGGGGAATTTCAGCTATTCATTTCTAATTTTTTGATGATATAACAGTTCTCAATTTTACGATTATCCCCACAAAGATTTTCTAAGTCATCTAATTGTTTCTTGAAGGAGGTTAATTGCTTAATTCTATTATCTAATTCTTTTGTATGTTTTTTTATAAGGTTATTTACTTTAGTACAATTTTGATTAGGAGTTTCTAACTCCTCACATAGAGACTCTATATCTTTAATAGAGATACCTAAACTTCTACAATTTAATATAAAACTTAATTTATCTAATGAACGTAAGCATCCGGCTAACACAGCCTTACCAAGCGATCCTATAAGCCTTAATTTAGTTCCCACCTAAAAACAAGTGGGGACTTAATCCATGAACATGGATATATATTCAGCAACACCTCCTGTTGCTAAAAAACGCAGAACATACAGCAAAGAATTCAAACTCAGTATTGTCAATGCCTGTAAAAATCCTAATACCTCGATCGCTTCGGTCGCACTGCAACATAGTATTAATGCCAACCTTGTCAGTCGTTGGATCAGGATCTTCAGCCATCATGAGGGTGCCGTGCAGGATCCTACTCATGTGAATCCAGCATTTATTGCTTTGCCTTACACTGCTGCAATCAGCCAACCTATTGATGAGAGGATCACGTTGTGTATCACCGTGCCTCATACGAATAATGATATTCAGCTAAAATGGCAGACATCAGAAATACCTGCCTTAGCAGAATTACTCAAGGCACTTACAACATGATCCGTATCGATGAAATCTGGTTGTCTACTCAGCCCATGGACATGCGTGCAGGTATGGATACGGCCATGGCTCAGGTGGTGAGAGCCTTTGGCTACATCAAACCGCATTGTGCTTACCTGTTCTGTAATAAACGTGGCCATCGCATGAAAGTACTGGTACATGATGGACTGGGCATCTGGCTGTGTGCCCGGCGGCTGGAACAGGGCAAATTTCACTGGGCTCAAGTTCACCAAGGTGAAACCGTGGCCCTCAGCCCGGAACAGTTACAGGCACTGATCCAAGGTTTGCCCTGGCAGCGCATTGGACGACAGCAGGTGGTGACGATGCTTTAAACCAGGCTGTTCCATTCTGCTATTCTCCAAACGTTCTATTTCATTCTTCTCATGACCTCAGGCATACTGCGGTCATGAATACGCTGCCTGACTTAAGCCAACTGACCCATGAACAACTGCTGGAATTCACCAGACAGTTGGCGATGCAGCATCAGTCTCTAGCACAATCAAATCAAGAATTAGAAAAATCAAACCAGCAATTGGATGCCAAAGTTCAACATCTTGAAGTCACCAATCAGCAATTAGATTCTAAAGTTCAACATCTTTCTATTCTCAATCAAAAATACGAGCATGAACTCGCACTATTTAAACAGCACAAATTCGGCAGTAAAAACGAACATCTCACTGCAAAACAAATCCACCTGTGGGATGAAGCGGTTGAAGAAGATATTGCTGCGGTTGATCTAGAACTGGAACGGCTAAATGCAGATAAAACCGATGCAGCGACACAGAAAGCCAAAACCAATAAACCTAAACGTCGACCACTGCCAGATCATCTACACACCATCCGTATTGAGCATGAACCTGCATCAACCCAATGCGCTTGTGGCTGCCAACTCCGTCGTATCGGCGAAGATGTCAGTGAAAAACTGCATTTCAGACCGGCACAGTTCTATAAGGAACAGCATGTGCGTGGTAAATGGGTCTGTGATCAGTGTGACACCCTGACTCAGCAAGCGATGCCCGCCTATGTGATTGATAAAGGCATTGCTTCACCTGAACTGCTCAGCCATGTTTTGGTATCGAAATATGCCGATCATTTGCCGCTGTACCGTCAACGTCTGATCTATCAGCGGGCGGGAATCGAACTTTCTAGATCAACTTTATCTGACTGGATAGGTCGCTGCGGTGTAGAACTGGAACCTCTAGCCAATGCCTTAAAAGAGGTGGTACTACAACAGCAGGTGCTGCATGCAGATGAAACACCGGTCACCATCATGCGGATGGGTGAGAATGATAAAAAACCGAAGAAAGGTTATGTCTGGGCCTATGCCACTACACAGTACAATCCAGTTCAGGCGGTGATCTATGACTTTCAGGATAGTCGTTCAGGCCAGCATGCTGCAGAGTTCTTGAAAGGCTGGCAGGGTTATCTAGTCTGTGATGATTACAGTGGTTATAAAGCACGCTTTAAATCAGGCCAGGTCATTGAGGTGGGCTGCATGGCCCATGCACGTCGTAAATTCCATGAACTGCATGTAACTGGGAAAAGTCAGGTCGCTGAACAGGCATTAGTGCTGATTCAGAAACTGTATGCGATAGAAGCAGAGCTCAGGAAAAAGACCGATGGTACAGCGGAAGACCGCCGCGAATACCGACAACAGCATAGTCAACCAGTGATGCAACAACTATATGAATGGCTCAACCAACATCATCTGACAGTGCCATCGAGTTCTCCCACCGCCAAGGCCATCAATTACACTCTGAAGCGTTGGCCAGCTTTAAGCCGCTATCTGGATGATGGCAATCTACCTATTTGCAATAATTGGGTCGAGAATCAGATGCGTCCCTGGGCGTTGGGGCGCAAGAACTGGCTGTTTGCAGGTTCGCTGCGCAGTGGTCAGCGAGCGGCAAACATCATGACGTTAATCCAGTCAGCAAAGCTGAATGGCTTGGATCCGTATGCCTATTTAAGTGATGTGCTGAAAAGGCTGCCGACACATAAAGTGACCCAGATTGAAGAGTTACTGCCACACTGCTGGAAACCTAAATCGAATTAAAATTGGTATGGGATTCAGCGGACGCTTACGTATATTGAACGTTATAATCGGACTATACGTTATAGCTGGCTAAGCAAGCATCTATTTGACACACTGGAAGAAGTACAAGATTATGCAACAAACTGGTTGTGGCATTACAACCATGAAAGACCACATCAAGCTAACAAAGGAAAGCCACCTCTAAGGGCTGCTTAACCTCTACTTTTAACTTCGGTTATTTATGGGAGGATTACCATAACTTAAAGCAGAATAGGGAGGCTTTAAGGATGTAAATAAGATATGTGAAGGAATTTCTTTTCGGATTTCATTTATATAGATTTGAAGAATTCTGTAGTCTCGTTCCTGCAGTTTAATTACTCGGTACGAATATTCATTTTTGATTTTTGGCTTTTTTGATCGATCATCGAACTCATCATCTGTATTTGTAATAATTAAACTAAAACTATGATTCTGAATTGATTTTTTAATAGAGTTGGTTGTTAGTAGCATAAGCTCACCAATTCTAAGACCATAGTTGAGCATGAGATGTATGATCAGAAAGTTTCTGAGTTGTACATTTTTAGATCTAAAAGGATTTAATTCATTGTATTTATTAGAGTTACTTGGTGAAATGACTGAATACAATCCTTTAATCATTTCCTGATTCATGCTCTTAAAATTATGATTTATCTCACTTTTAATTGTCTTATTGGCTTTTGAAAAATTATTTATAATTTTTTTCTTTATTGTCATATATTTATTCAAGTTTTCTTTAATTTTTTGAATTTCCTTCAACGTAAGTTGTGGCTGTGATTGCATGCTTAAGTATTCATTAATCAAGAAGTTGTAAAACTTTAAGAAGGATCTAACTCTATGACCAATTGTTGTGTAATTAATATGTTCTGAATTGCTTAGCCGTATAAGATTACTTTCAAGTTTTTTATTATTTTCTAAGTAAACAATGAAATTATCAATTTCACATTGAATGATCTCAAAATTATAGGATGTCGAATAGAACGACTCACAAAAGGACGTGGCAAACTTTTCAAACCAAAATTCATACCAAAATTTTATTGCGATTAAATCTGCATGCTGCGTAGAGATACTTTGAAATCTAAGAAATTTCATGGTGTACAGCATAGGGTACATACATGGACAGAATGAATCTAAATCAAATAAAAGAATAATTTGATTTTCGTTTGAGACTTTCTTTTCTAAATGAATTGTTTTTAAAGCAAACATAGTAAAGTTTATGAATTATTCTTAAGGTCAACATATCATATTTTATGATTGAAATAGAAATTAGTTAAGTTATTGAATCTTAGTTCAAGAAAGAAAAATATGAAGTTATTGTTAGGTGTATCGGAATTGTCATAATTAAAATTCTCAAAGGAGTAGAAAAGGCACTACCCCACAATTTTTTTCTCTCAAAATGTCATTCACTGTCATTTTTTAGTGGCAAGTACCAGGTGCAATTCTTTTTACGGTGTATTACACCGTAGATGTTTTGAGTGAGCTTAGCTGGCACCGTAAAAGTTTTGATCGACAAAATATCCAAAGTCAACTGGACTGTTAATCCATTTGCTAAACAAAACGTGAAACAGCAAATTATTGTAGTCTATATATTTTTCATAATTGTTCACGATACCTAAGTTCAGCAAGTTTTTTTCAAACTCAATGCGTTCAATGGGTTCTGATTTCACAAATGCATGGATGGATGCTTTGATTGTGGGAGGAAAATAAAGTGTCATCCTAACTACAGGACCCTGCAACGTAGCAATTCCTGTAAAAATCCATTTAAAACAATGACTTATTTCAATTCTGCCATCTGCAAGCGTTTTGTGGGGATGGAGGCCGGAATCATTAAAGTATCATCCTAATTTTCGCTCAACCTTGGAAAATGCTGAGAATCGTAAAAATAAAGTTTCATCCTTTCCGCTACTAGTTCAAGGCTTTCTTCCGGCCGCCGGCAACAACGCTGCTTGGCTGAGGCGATCCACTTGCGCTACCGCTCACTGATCAGATCGAACTTGAACTCGACGAGCAGCCAACCATCAGGCCGAGCGTGATCGCCAAAAAAAACGGATCATGCGAAATCCTTCGTTGAGTTTGGCGCGGGTTTTAGCAAATCAGCTGGCCCGCGATCCGGTTGAGAGTGATCCGAAGCGGTCCTTGACGACCGGCACAAATCGGCCGATTCTGTTGAAAAAGTAGCTTTAGCGGCAGCCTGCCGATCAGGTGTGCCTGCTGTCGAAGTGGCTGCAAGCCACTTCAAGTTGCCTTCCGGCGTTTCACTGAGCGTCCTTGCTCAGGTTTAAGGGTTAATTTGAGGGTTTCTGCTCGTAGCAGGCATACCTATCCCGTCAGCGGTGGCCCTTGAGGCAAAAGCTTGGCCATGCGGCGCAGGTTCTGCACCATCGCAGCCAAGGTGAATTCGTCAGTGGCACCCGTTAGGCCACGCAGTCGTAAACGGTCGAGTTTCATGATCCGTTTGAGGTGGGCGAAAAGCATCTCCACCTTCTTTCGTTCGCAGCGAGAGACGAGGTACTCCGGTGTCTTGGCGATGCGTCGAGCCACGTCGCGGGCAGCCTCATGGATGCTGCGGACGATCTTCCGATTCGGCGTGTTGGGGCAGCATTTCGCTTTCAACGGGCAGGTGGCGCAGTCGGTTTGGCTGGAGCGGTAAATGACGGTTTTGGCCTTAGTTACCCGCGACCTTTGCTGGGTGAAGGCGCGCCATTCACTGCGTAGCGGTTTGCCGGCTGGGCAGCGATATTCATTGGCGTCCTGACTCCAGTGAAAGTCGTTACTGGAGAGGCTGTCGTCCTTGCGCTCGGTCTTGTCCCACACCGGCACATGCGGTTCGATGTCCTTTTCTTCGACCATCCAGGCCAGCATCGGGGCGGTGCCATAAGCGGTATCGCCGATAAGGCGTTCCGGTGTGAGATCGAACTGCGCCTCGACACGCTCGACCATCGTCCTAGTCGAATCGACTTCGGCGGTACGGTGCGCCGGGGTAGCTTCCACGTCCATGATCACACCGTGCTCAGTGTCGATCAGGTAATTCGTGGAGTAGGCAAAAAAGGCCGGGCCACCTGGCGCTGCTGTCCAACGGGACTGAGGATCAGTGAGCGAAATTTTCTTGGGAAGAGCCTCAGCCAGCGCCTCTTCATCAAGGGCTTCGAGGTACTCGCGCACTGCGCGGCTGCTGAGCTTTGGATCGTTCCAATCGACCTCATCTCCCGCCACCCCACGTTGCCGGCTGGCATCCGCCTTAATGATGCTGGCGTCGACGGCGAAACCTTCACCCTTGACTAGGCCGGCTGCCATGCAGCGCCGCAGCACCTCATTGAATAACCAGCGGAATAGATCGCTGTCACGAAAACGCCCATGGCGATTCTTCGAGAAGGTCGAGTGATTGGGGACTTCGTCTTCCAGACCCAACCGGCAGAACCAGCGATAGGCCAGGTTCAGGTGCACCTCTTCGCACAATCGCCGCTCGGAACGAATGCCATAGCAAGTAGCCGACGACCAGCATGCGCACCATCAACTCCGGGTCAATCGAGGGACGCCCGATGGGGCTATAGAAATCTGCCAGGTAGGCACGTAGATCACTGAGATCCAAGCACTGGTCGATGCTGCGCAGGAGATGTTGGGCCGGGACGTGATCTTCCAGATTGAACGAGTAGAACAGGCGCTGCTGTCCTCCCGGTAACTGTCCCATCATGCTGTTCGCCCCCACGCTCGCTGACAAAGCAATTTTGCCAACGGCATGGGGAGGCCGCTACTTTTTCAACAGAATCGGCCGCACACAGCCATTCGGCTCAACAGAACCCTGCCTTTACCCCACCAAACTCCGGAAACTCGCCCGGTAGTCCGTCGGCTTGAGATGCACATGTTGGCTGAGGTCGCCGGGTAGCGTGAACAGGCGCGGACCGTCCCGAAACTGGAACACGCGATACAGATGGAATTGATCGCCCGCCTCCTTGGAGAATTCGAGTTCGTTGTGGCTGACCAAGAAAGACGAGCCTACCCCGCCATTGGTGGTTTTCACCTCGATGAAGCGCTCATGGGCGTCCTCTTCGAACGACAGGATGTCGAACCCCGCACCGTCTCCCTGGGTGTCGGACACCCAATCCAGCCGCTGAAAAAGCTCTGGGTGGCCGAGCTCGGTCAGGCGTTGCTGTTCGTAGCCAATCACCCACTGCTCCCCTGCCCGGCCCAGCTTGCGGTTGGCTTCATCGCGAGCGGCATAATCGAACTTTCGCGGTAGGCGTTGCCGTAGAGATGCCGGGGTACGCACAAGCACTTCACGGGCGGGTGGTTCTACCAAAGCCGCTCGGTAGGTTTTGTCACCCGGAAGTTTTACCTCCTCCAGGGCATCGACAAGAGCGCCGACCGTCTGCTGATGTTCCAGAACGTAGGCGTGTACGGATTTACGCAGCAGCAGTTGGCTGTTGCCGCGTGGCTTGTAGCCGTTGATATAGGGCAGGCCCAGGGCATCGAGTACGGCGCTAATGTTCTGGTGCTTGAGCTCGACTGAAGACTTGCTGCGACCGTTCAGCAGTTGGCGCAGTGCCTGGTTGTGCTCGGACTTGTTGTACGGCTCCCCAGCCGCCTCGGCACGCAGCATGTCGAAATAGTCTTCGACCGTGGCCAGGACCTCTTCTTCGGACCAGTCTTCGCCGATGCGAATGATGCGAAACCCGAGCCGCGTCAGCGCCGGAACGACGGTCGCCTCGCCACCGGAGAAGCTGTCAGCAGTGAGCGGGCCCTGCTCGGGAAATTGCTTGCCGAAGGCCACACCGGCGATGGCCTTGGAATCGCAATCGGTGCCGGTCTTCGGATCACGTACCAGGAAGTCGCGGGACTTGCCGTAGCCGTGGCGCGCCAGGAATTTCGTGCGGCCCAGTTGCACGAACTCATCGATGGCAGCCTGCACGGCGGCGGGGCTTCGAAGCTGGGAGAGTTGAGACACAGGGTCCTTCCTTACTGTCATGGTGTGCCGGGAACCGCCGAGCCACGAGATTATGAGTAGCCCCTGAACAGAAACGTCACGATAAAAGCCGTGAACGCCACCAGGCCCATTAAATCCCTTGCGTATTTGCAGCCCGTGCTGTCCAAACCTGTACCAGGTCCGATCAACACGCTCCAACCATTGAGGTACGAAAACACCGCCTGACCGAACAAAAAATGCGTGATAGCCGCCGCAGCCATGACGCCGGAATCGTCAGACAGGCTGTAGCTGTTGACCATTGCCCTGTACGCCTGCATCTGAAATGGCTATTGCCCTGATGGGAGCCGGCTTTTCAGCCACCGACACCAGCGATGCCGTCAATATTCTTTACCCGATAACCATGACCGTACAAGCTAACAAGGCCTGGCAAGCCAGCGGACTTAAAAAGTCTTTTTTTCTACCATCCCACAAAAAAGTTCGTGGTGGAGAAAAGATAAGCTATGCAAGGCTTTAGGAGACGTGGTTTTTCAGGATGACGAAGAACGATTCGGCGCTAGGTGCAACATAGGTGCATCGCACGAGCGCTAGGAACGGCGAAAAAAGGCGGACGTGGCGAAATCGGTAGACGCAGCAGACTTTAAAATTGGAGTGCCCGCGGGGAAATCCGCGGAGTAGAACCGCTCAAAGTCGGGGAACGCTAACGGGCAATACCCTAAGCCAATCCCGAGCCAAGCCCCTTCGGGGGAAGGTGTAGAGACTGGACGGGCGGCGCCTAAAGCCTTCGGGCAATGGCGAAGGGACAGTCCAGACCACGAACGTCATCAGACGGCGGCGAAAGTCGAGGTGGTACGAAAATCTGCTTCTCTGTGAGAGTACGGGTTCGAGTCCCGTCGTCCGCACCACAAAGCCAAACATCCCTGCGATGATCGACCTCTGGGCGTTTGGTCGTGAGCCCGCCACCCTCGCGCTACGCTTTGCGCAGGCGTCGAAGGCGATCAGGTGCGCCCATCGATTCCGTCGAGCACCATCGCT
>NZ_VPDH01000057.1:0-24925 GCF_013417785.1 Acinetobacter sp. YH12227
GGACAAAATGACTCCAGATGAGTTTTACTATGACCAGCTACCACAACAAAATAAGGTAGCTTAACTAGAGCAGAATATCACTTATAAATAAGCTTTTAGTTGTTCAAACAAGTGGGACCACCTCTAATAACCAAGCTAAATAAGACAGGCGACCAAAACGTCCTTCAGGTGATAAAGGATGATCGGCTTTACTCGTCGCTGTTTGATATTGATTTGAAGATGGAAAAGGATTTAAATCACTTGTACTGAGTTCTGTCATTTTTGTATCCAATATTTTATTTTTTATTTAATTCATAATGTTTATGCAGCAAGCGTATTTTAAGGAAAAACCATAATTGGTCAATTTTTATTTAAAATTTAATAGCAAGATTTTAATAACTAGGTTTTAAAAATAAGGACGACTTTAAATATTCAGCCGTCCTTGCGTAATTTTTTTATTTTTGCAGTTTACGATATTCTTTTGGACGCATAGGGCGGCTAGCTTTCCATAAACCCTTTTTTTGCTTACGCGCTTTGTCTTGTAAAGCCATCATGTGTTTTAAATGATTTTTATCGCGAATATATTCCTCATAAACCCATGCGGCGCCACGTTTTACCATTTCTTCATTCATACTTCTACGATAACGGTAAATCACACCAACACAGCGACCATAACGGTCTACATCCGTAATTTGTACACGTACAAATTTTTTATAAACCATAGATTTGATTAGCCTTGCTGATTCTTTACCATAAGCTTGAGAGGACTCAGGTGCATCAACATAAGCAAACCGTAGTTTAGTTTCAGAACGACGCAAATTCATTCGATAGCAGGTGAGTGTATCGCCATCACTAATACTAGATACGCGGCAAAGATAAGATTTGCCTTTTTTAAATGGTCTAAAAAAATCATTCAAAAAAACTGAGACTTTATAGACGATATAGAGGGTAATAAGGCAGAGAATTGCACCGAGTGCGAGTAACCAACTAGCAGGGAGATTAGACAACATAAAGCAGCAATATGTACAAATACATATTTTAAAAAATAAGTAAGTTATTTTAAAAGAAAATCAGTTTTTAAACTGTTGAATAAAACAACAAACAGTATTTCAAACCCTTATAGAACAAGAGCTTGATCTTAAATTAGACAAATATTCATTGCATAAATCGAGTTTTAAAATTGTATAAAGTTTTAATCAATAGCTCGTAATAGCCTAAGCAAATAAAGTTTCCTTATCGAAATAGCCTAAGCGAAAATTTTAGAAATTTCGCTTCGCAAAAAGGAATGTCTAAAATTATCTTCCAGATCTATATGCCAATACATCCCCATATTAATTTTAGGCAGTTCAACAGGAACATTAAAAATCTTCAAACTATCTGCAACTTGTAAATGTGTCAGAATATTCTTTGGAATCGTTAAAATAGCATTGGGTTGTTCAGTCAAAATTTGTAGCGCAGTTGAATAGTGCTGGCAGCGTAAGAAAATTTGCCGTGAAAGTTTTTTACGCTTTAAATAAATATCCTCCACCAACACACCTGTACGACGTGAGGAAACACCAATGTGAGGGCATGAAAAGTAACACTGCTCATCCATTTGTGTATGTTGACTACATACCACAAACTCGTCTGTAACCAATTTTTGAAAAGCGACTTTGTCGCCAAAATTTTGTTCTAGATCAATAACAAAATCTATTTGCTGCGCAGCTAGGTCCGCGACTATTGTTTTACGGTCAAGTTTAAGACTTAAAAACTGAATGTCTAATTGGCTTTTTTGAAAATGGTGTACGAGTCTTGGAAAAATAATAGGTTCAATTTCATCGTGCACTGCAATTTTTAAGGTTTGTACCATGGTTGGATCAAACTGTTGTTTTTGCATCGATATGCTTTGAATCGCAATCAAAGCATTTTTAATCACAGGATAAATTTGTTCTGCGAATGGCGTAGGCAACATTTTTGCACCTGCACGCACAAATAAATCATCCTGTAAATGTTGTCTTAAGCGTTGTAGTGCGTGACTTGCTGCTGATTGGGTAATACATAGAATTTGTGCAGCTTTAGAAATACTTCGTTGCTCATAAATAGCCACAAAAAGTGGATACAAATTGATATCGATTCGGTGAAATAGACTCATATCGATGATAGATTTTTTATGAATTGTATTCATATTTAAATATGGGATTAAATCATTTTGTTCATATTAGATTTCAGGTTATGGTGTTGTAAAGATCAAAGAACAGAATATTTTGAGGGATGATGCCATGTTTGAACTTTCAGCACGTGCACAAGACTATATTGAAAGAACTAAGAAATTCATTAAGGACGAAATTGAACCGATTGAAACGGAATTTTGGGCTGAAGTACATGAGCTGAATCAAGGTGGTGATTGGACGAAATGGCAGTGGCCAGCGCAACTAGAAGTACTTAAACAAAAAGCCAAAGAGTCAAATCTTTGGAATATGTTTTTACCTTGTGAAAAATTAGGACAAGGCTTATCTGTTCAGGAATATGCCCATATTGCCGAATTGTCTGGACGCAGCTTGTTAGCACCTACAGTATTTAACTGTAATGCACCTGATAGCGGCAATATGGAAGTTATTTGGCGCTACGGTACAGACGAGCAAAAACAGCAATGGTTAACGCCTCTGCTTGAAGGAAAAATTCGTTCTGTTTTTTGTATGACAGAGCCTGCTGTAGCTTCAAGTGATGCAACCAATATGGAAGCAACAGCAGTTGTAGAAGGCGATGAAATTGTTCTAAATGGCCGTAAATGGTGGTCATCAGGTTTAGGCGATCCAAACGCAAAAATTATTATTTTTATGGCACATACGCCAGACGAAAACAAAGACCGTCATCACCAGCATTCTATGGTTTTGGTACCAGTTGAAACGGCAGGAGTTAAAATCGAACGAATGTTGCCGGTATTTGGTGATTACGATGCGCCACATGGCCATGGTGAAATTAGCTTTAATAATGTCCGTGTACCCGTATCCAATTTTATTGGCGGTGCAGGTCAAGGTTTTGAAATTGCGCAAGGTCGCTTAGGGCCAGGCCGAATCCATCATTGTATGCGTTGCATTGGTGCTGCTGAAAAATCATTAGAAATCATGATTGATCGTGGTATGACCCGCACTGCTTTTGGTAAAGAAATTTTAAAATTGGGTGGAAATTTGGAACGTGTTGCAGAAGCGCGTGTTGCGATTGACCAGGCCCGTTTATTGACCTTATATGCTGCTTATAAAATGGATACCATGGGCAATATGGCAGCTTTGACAGAAATTTCGGCCATTAAAGTCGTTGCACCAAGTGTATTAGAAAAAGTAGTCGATATGGCAATACAAATTCATGGTGGTGCAGGTGTATCCCGTGACACGCCATTGACAGGATTCTTTGCTCAAGCACGTTCACTACGCTTGGCAGATGGGCCAGATGAAGTGCACAAAGGTATGATAGCGAAGCTAGAGCTAGCAAAACGTGGTTACAGTTCACGCCGCAAAAAATAAAGTAAATGTGAGACATAGCATGGTTTGAATATACAAGCCATGTTATAAAAATAAAGCAATAACATAGCTGTAGGGCACCAAAAGCAACGCTTTATAGTAAAAGATATATACTAAGATTAGGGTTTAGGAAGAGCAGCATGTCAGTAATTGATGTAGGTGGTTCAGTTCGTGATGGTGAAGAACTTGATGTACGTGCCGTAGGAAATTGGCTGATAGAACACGGTGAAGAAATTTCTGGGCCTGTAGAAGTAACACAATATTCAGGCGGTGCTTCAAACTGGACGTATCGTTTAAAATATGAAAATGCTGATTTAATCTTGCGTCGCCCGCCAAAAGGAACTAAAGCCAAATCTGCACATGACATGGCACGTGAATATAACGTGCAAAAGGCATTGTCGGAGTTTTATCCCGTATTACCAGAAATGGTTGCACTCTGTCAGGATGAATCAATCATTGGTTGCGACTTCTATGTCATGAAACGAGTAGAAGGGATTATTCCACGTGCAAATTTACCTAAAGAGCTAAATTTCAATGAAACGCAAGTACGTGAATTGTGCATCAACGTCATTGATAAATTAATTGAGCTACATCAAGTCCCGTATGAAGGCACAAGTCTCGAAAAACTTGGCAAGGGTGAGGGTTATTGCCGTCGCCAAGTAGAGGGCTGGGATGTACGTTATGAAAAAGCGAAGACCATTAACGTGCCTTCATTTAAATATGTACGTAAATGGCTGAAAGATAATATTCCTGAAGACAGTAAAACTTGTGTGATTCATAACGATTGGCGTTTTGATAATGTCATCTTAAACCCTGAAAAACCAACTGAAGTTATTGGTGTATTGGATTGGGAAATGGCGACGTTGGGTGATCCACTCATGGATTTAGGTTCTGCATTGGCTTATTGGGTTGAAGATTCGGATAATGCGATATTTAAAGCGACACGCCGCCAACCAACAAATTTAAAAGGTATGTTCACGCGAAAAGAAGTGGTGGACTATTATTTAGAAAAAACAGGCATTCAAACGGATAACTGGGCATTTTATGAAGTGTTTGGCATCTTCCGTTTAGCTGTTATTGCACAACAAATTTATTACCGCTTCTATCATAAACAAACCAATAATCCAGCATTTAAAGACTTTTGGATTGTTATTCATGCCTTACATATTCGTGCACTCAAACTAATTGGCTTACAAAAAATCGAAGCCAATGAAGTGGCGCAAAAGTACATTGATAAAATGAAGGAAATTTTAGGGAAATGACCACCATTTATCTAATCCGACATGGGCAGGCTTCATTTGGTGCAGAAAGCTATGACAAGCTTTCTCCCAATGGTGAATTACAGGCGCAAGTTTTAGGACGTTATTTTGATGACATTCTAAAAGAAGCGCCTTATGTCGTAGCAGGATCTATGCAGCGCCATCAACAAACAGCGACTTTGGCTTTGACAGAATGTTTTCCAGAAGCTGATGTCGTGACGGACAATGCGTGGAATGAGTTTAATCATCAGCAGGTCTTTGCTCAATATGAACCTAGGTTTAATGAGCCGCATTTACTCAAGCAAGATGTCGCAAAAGAAGCCAATCCGCGTGCGTACTTAGCAAAAATCTTTGAAGGTGCAATTGAGCGTTGGACAGGTGGTGAATATCACCATGAATATGAAGAATCATGGCCAACCTTTAAAAACCGTGTTGAAACGGCTTTGCAAAACCTGTGTGATGAATTGGCAAAAACGAAACCGCGTTATGCAGTCGTATTTACCTCTGGTGGTGTGATTTCTGTCGCAGCAGGCAAAATTTTAGGTTTAAGCCCAGAAAAAACTTTTGCCTTAAATTGGGCGATTGCAAATACAAGCATGACTACGTTGCGTTTAGTTGGAAATGAGCCACAACTACTCAGCTTGAATGAACATCACTTTATTAAAGCTGAAAATCCAAATTTACTTACATGGATATGAAGTAAATCCTTTGTCGTAAAAGAACAGAAAAGTTATAGGAATTTAAACATGGCAAAAACAGTATTAATTACCGGTGCAAGTTCAGGTATTGGCGCAGGTATGGCGCGTGAATTTGCACAAAAAGGCTATAACTTAGCAATTTGTGCACGTCGTTTAGAGCGTTTAGAAACTTTAAAGCAAGAACTTGAAAGCAAATATGGTGTTAAAGTCATTGCAAAGACTTTAGACGTGACCAATTACGAGCAAGTTTTTGAAGTGTTCCGTGCATTTAAAGATGATTTTGGCACTTTAGATCGCGTTATTGTGAATGCGGGTGTAGGGGAAGGTCGTCGTATTGGTAAAGGTAACTTTGAAATAAACCGTTCAACTGTAGAAACCAACTTTATTTCTGCATTGGCGCAATGTGAAGCTGCTGTTGAAATATTTCGTGCACAAAATTCAGGCCATTTAGTGGTTATTTCATCCATGAGTGCTATGCGTGGCATGCCAAAACATTTAACTGCCTATGGCGCAAGTAAGGCAGGCGTTGCTGCATTGGCTGAAGGTATTCGTGCTGAATTAATTGATACACCTATTAAAGTGACCACAATTTTCCCTGGTTATATCCGTACTGAAATTAATGAAGGTGCGAAGAAACTTCCTTTCGAAGTCGATGAAAAGACAGGATCACGTTTACTTGCGGCTGAAATTGATAAAGAACCAGTAAAAGCCTATGTACCTAAATGGCCATGGTTGCCTCTTGGTCTTGCAATGAAAGTGCTGCCATTACGAATTGTCAATAAATTGGGTTAACAGATTAAGAAAGCTCTATATTCTTGATTCAAATAAAAAGCTCCATTTGGGGCTTTTTTTAAATTCATTTTCTACCATTCAACACAAATAGATTTATACATTGTAAATCGTGTATTCACACTAAGAATTTTCTTTGCAGACACTAAATAATTTTAAACGCATATAGGTTTTTATAAATTGAGTATTTACTCAGTTCACCATGTATTAAATCTATGAAAATAAATGATTTGTAGATTAAATAAGCAGATGAGTCAGGAAATCTTCAATAGCGATTTCCTTTTTTTTAATTTGCTTTAATGTACAACTGTTCATGAATTATAGGTTTGTTCTATGTCTTTTTCTTCAGAAATGACTGATCAGCAGCGTATTGAAAAAGTAAGAACTGTTGTGACGCAAGCAGGAGAAGATTTACGTAAGCAGTATCCGATTTTAAAACATCAAAATTTTATCGGTGCAGCAATTTTAGTTTTTGCCTTAGTGGGAATGGCTGCATGTTCTTGGGCTTATGCTATTGGTTTCTTACCAGCATGGGCATGTGTTATTTTGGTTGCTATTTTTGCTTCGCTGACACATGAGCTTGAACACGACCTAATTCACTATATGTATTTAAAAAAAACACCTTGGGCGCATCATTTAATGTTGGCTTTGGTGTGGTTAGCTCGTCCAAATACAATTAGCCCGTGGGCACGTCGCCGTTTACATTTAAATCATCATAAACTTTCCGGTTCAGAATACGATTTAGAAGAACGCGGAATTAGTAATGGTATGCCATGGGGCTTACGCCGCCTTTTGGTGATTAGTGACCAATTAATGTCTGTATATATTCGTCCTTTTCAAATGTTAAAAATGATGGCGCAATTTAAAGAAAAACAACCTGAAAATGAACGTAAAAAAGCAGTTATTGAACAACTGACAGGGTTTATTCCATTAAGTTTTATCTATTATGGTTTATGGTATGTGTTCGTCATTTATCATTTGGTCAATGGCGTTGCACCTTTGCTTGGGCAGAGTATTAATTGGTCAGTAGCTTTAGTTAAGGCAATGCCAACGATAAACTTTTTGGCAGTAATATGGATTATTCCTAACTTTATTCGCTCATTCTGCTTACAGTTTATCAGTTCAAATATGCATTACTATGGTGACATTGATCCACGAGATGTCATTAAACAAACACAAGTATTAAATCCTTGGTGGTTATTTCCATTTCAATTATTTTGTTTTAACTTTGGCTCAACTCATGCAATTCATCATTTTGTTGTGAAAGAACCATTTTATGTCCGTCACTTAACCTCTAAAACGGCGCATAAAGTAATGCGGGAAGTAGGTGTTCGTTTTAATGATATTGGTACGTTTAAACGTACCAATAGATGGAATTAAGCCAAGACGCATAGCCTATTTATAAAATGCTCTCATAGTGAGGGCATTTTTTATGCTTAATGAATATGTTTAATGAAAAAGCTTTCCTGCTTGTTGCAGTATTTCCTTACCTGATTTTTCAACAGTCAAAATCACTTCAGGTGTTTCATCGGCACCCATAAAGATTCGATCGACTGAATAAATGTATGGGCCAGATTTGAAAATATATGTATGGTTTCCACTGCTGCCACTAAATTCAATTTTTCCTTTTTTGAGTACAAGCTCAGGCTTTGAACACATCTTTTTATCCGCTTCCCATGATGCGCAACGAAATTGACCATTCGGCATTTCATCAATTCGAACTAAATAATCATCAGTTTTAAAACGAATTTCAGGAGACTTAAATTGCTTTAAGCTAAAGTACAACTCACTCTTTTGTTGTTGAATTAATTGTTTCAACAATTTTTTTTCAAGTTCAGTACTATAATTTAACGCAAAAATTTTACCGCCATTTAACCAGACTGTGCCATCGTCTAACATAATTCCGCGCCAACCGGCATTACTCCATTGAGCTGATTTCGAGTTGGCAATTTTATCGATAAGGGCTTGATAAAAACTTGTTCAAAACGTGTCGACATTTCAGCCGAATTTTTGATTGTTGAAATCGGTTCGGGACGTTCAAGTGGATAATCAATTTGAGCAATAATTTGTGCGCGGTTATTTTTTTTTGAATATTTGAATGACGTTATTCACTTGCTTTAGTTCAATCGGCGTTAAAGCTAGGACATCTGCACTCGCCACAAGCAGAACGGCACATAAAGAAAATGATTTTATCATTATGAAATACCAAGATAACGGTCAATATTAGAGGCTCAACCTTGAAATCCGTTAAGCATCAAATAATTAACATAAACTCCAATGGGTACACTGTCAAAAATTAATTAGTAGAAAGTTCAGTATTAAATGAACTAATTTACTTCAGCTAAAATAAATTAGTTCATTTATTTTCTTATAACGACTTAGAGTCGAAATGCTGTAAAGCATCTTGAATGGCCACCTGCCAAACAGCATAGGAATGACCGCCGATATATGATTTATAGGTCACATCATGACCTTTTTGTTTTAAATCCTCTGCGACTACAGGTGATGTCTCTAAAATGCTCAGCTCATTATTGTTGCGTGAGGTTTCATAACTATTTGCAGTAATAAACCAATGTTGCGGACTATGTAGGTTTTTTTCACGAATAATTTTACTCATACCATTGGGTAGGTCTGAATTTTCAGCTTGCCACCAGAATGATCCCGACAATGGAACAACGTGACTAATCATATTAGGGTTTTCAAGGGCTAAGTATGCAGAACTTAATCCACCTAAACTTGAGCCAAGTAATACAGTCTTATTGGCGTTTACCGTTTGTGGTGCATTTTTTTTAATCCAGGGCATCAGCTCTTGATTAAAAAATGCAGAAAATTCTTTATTTGGTGTTAGTTCTTTGGGACGGATTTGCTCATTAGGAGGTGAGACAAAAATCGCTTGTATCGGTGGTAATTTACCTTGCTCAACCAATATATCTAATGCTTTTGGTACATTTAGAAGTTCATTATAGTGTTGACCATCAAAGAAAATCGCTGTGATGTAATCTTGGTTTAGCTTAGCTTTGGATTGATAAATGCTAATCGTACGTACATTATTGAGTAGCTTACTTTCAAGTTGATGCTTTATTAGACTGGGTTGGGCAACGTCAGGATATTTTTTAGGATTAATAAATTTAGGCGCAAGTTTTAAAGCCACTAAATTTTCATTCCGTAAACCTGAATTGTTATTTTTTGCCAAATAAGCGTTATTATTGAAAGGATCTATTCGTTGAACTTGTATGACAGTACGACGTTGGCTGCGAGATTCTTTTAAATTAGGATTCAAATGAGGGCAGTAATTTGACAGATAGCCTTCAAGATTAGGTAAATCGACAGCAAAGCTATAACTACCAATATAACGATTATCGATAATTGACTCCTTAAACCAAACATCGCTCTTTGGCATCCGTGTTAACCATTCATGATCGTTACTCGGACCACCAATAAGACGAACATTATGTTTTGCACCTTTCCATAGAAAAATAATACGACTTTGTTGATCATTTAATGTTTCAATAATAGGCGTACCACTTTTATCAATTTTTGCCCAAAATTTATCTAAAATTTCTTTATTTTTACTTGGATTTATTTCAATTTGCTTTTGTAATTGCGTTAATAACTTACTCTCAGGGCTTATTGCTTCACATGGTGCAGCATATTCCAATTGCGTCTTTATAGGTGAGTGATTGAGTTCAGTTTGATCTACCACGACATTATTTTGATTTAAAGACGGTATTGGCAATGGTTTAGGTGTTTGTGCTATTGTGGCTGTACTCAATAAAGCTAAAGACGTTGTAAAAATAAAACAAGAAAGCGGAGATATTGGAAATTTTGACATTATAGATTTATGGCTAAGATATTTGTATAAATAATAATGATTCTTATTCTTGAATTCCAGCTAAATGTTTTGGATAATTGACTTGATCTGTTTATATATTAAGCTTTCTGGCATGCAAGCCAATACATAAGTTAAGAAATATCATTAATATAGACTTTAAATATTTTAGATCACAGCTATGTTTCTGAAAGCTTCCACCTTGTTACTTTTACCCGCTTTGATAGTTCAAGGCTATATCGTCAAGCAAAAAACGCCTCGTTTGCCTGAACCTGATGGCGAGCGCTGTGGTATATATGGGCAAGGTCGACCAACACTTTCCCTCTTAATCTTAGGTGATTCTGCTGCTGCAGGGGTTGGTGTGGTTGCACAAGCGGATGCCTTACTCGGTCAGCTATTAACCTTATTATCGCCTTACTTCATTATTGAATTTTGTCTAGAAGCAACAACAGGACATACGACAAAACAAATATACCAGTCCCTTGAGCGCGTGGAATCGCGACAGTTTGATATTGTGATTAGTTCTGTCGGGGTAAATGATGTGACCAGTTTGCAACAACCCAAAACTTGGATTAAAAAACAAAAAGAGTTATATCAAAAAATTCAGCAGAACTTTCAGCCAAAACTCATCATTGCTTCGGGTGTTCCGCCAATGAATGAATTTCCTGCTTTACCATTTCCATTGTCTTGGTTATTTGGTCAATATTCTGCTCAAATGAATGAACTTTTAGCTAAATATATTGCTACACAAAAAAATATGCAGTTGATTCAATATGATCTAAATGAATACCGTGAAAAAAACTTAAGTATGGCGCGTGATGGTTTCCATCCCAGCAAAGAAATTTATCAGCTTTGGGCTGAAAAAATAGTCGCGATCATTAAAACGCATAGCAACATTTAGAAAATTTGTGTAATGCGAGTCACCTCATTTGAGTTAATAAAATATGTCAGAGCAAAAAGAGACATTGAGCCAAACACGTTTAAGTGAATTGGAACAGGACATGGGACAAAGAGAAGGCCAAATTGAAAGACATCCGCTTGAGCCATTTTTACCATCAAACGCAAAATTATTGATGCTAGGCAGTTTTCCACCACCGAAAACGCGTTGGAAAATGGATTTTTACTATCCAAACTTTCAAAATGACATGTGGAAAATTTTTGGCCTATGCTTTTTTAACGATAAATTCTTTTTTTTGGATGTTGAAAATAAAACGTTTAGAGAGCAACTGATTCGTGAATTTCTAAATGAAAAAGGCATTGCAATTTTTGACACCGCTTATGAAGTTATCCGCTTAAAAGGCAATGCTTCTGATAAATTTCTCAAAATTCATACGCCCACAGATCTAACTGTATTGCTCGATAAAATGCCAAAGTGTCATAGCATGATGACCACAGGTGACAAAGCTACAGATACTTTAATGCTGTCCATGCCTGAAGGGACTCAAAAACCTGAAATTGGACATTCAACACAAACTACATTTCATGGACGTGACATGCGTTTGTATCGAATGCCGTCATCCTCTAGAGCTTATCCGCTGGCTGTGGAAAAGAAAGCGCAAGCTTATGCGGTACTCTTTAAAGACTTGGATATGCTCTGATTATTGAAATTTATACGGCGCATTAAACGCGCGTTAGCATATTTACACGACATGATTAAGCAAACAGCAATTGCACCTGAAAAGATGTTTTGACTAAGCCTTCGATGCACTAACCATCATATTCAACATAGTCCCACAAATTTAATCGCGCTTTAATGTCTTTACGAAGATTAGGAAGTAAAGCCAATAAGGTGCCATCAATCCACAGGCTCAAGGCTTGTGCTGAAATTTTTTGATTTGCCTCATCAACAATTTGAGCACCTTTTACCATAACTAAGGTTTCTTCATTGGCTGCGGTTTCAATACCTTTAAACAAGAGCTGAAGTTCATGCCCTGTGTCTTGTATCAACCATTCAAGTTCAATTTGAATATTTTGGCTCGATTTTAAAACAGCTTGGCCTTCAAGGTTATCATTGTCATTGAGGCAATCGTATTCGACACGAACTTTCGCTAAAAACCAATCTTGTCCACCTAATTCATTAAGGGTGGTAAATGGTGTCAAAATGTCACTTAAATTAAACTGACGACTCAAATCAAAAAATTGCATGAGAAAATGTTTGGGAGATATACAAAAAATAAAGCGTGAATGTTAAAGCATCGTAAACAGTGAGTAAAACCTTTGCAGTGATTGATCTTTATTTTGTATAAATAAGCAATCAATACTAATTAATCAAATTTTTAAAATGACAAATATAATTCAGGATGTACCCAGTCCTATTGATTTAAGGAATAAAAAAGATGCAGAACAGTGGGCAAATGAAGTTAATATTAAACGTCCCTGGCGTTATGCTTTTTTTGAATATTATGCTTGTTTAATTAATAAGCTTTCAGCCGGTCAAGTTTTACGTGTATTAGAACTCGGCTCTGGACCCGGCTATTTAGCTGAATACTTATTAAATCATTGTGCAAATATGCAATATACCGCTTTTGATTTTTCTAAAGCGATGCATAACCTATCAATAAAGAAGTTACTTACTAAAAGTAATATAGTGTTAAAAGATATAGAGCATTATTGTTTTTCAGACAATGAACAAGAAAGTCAAAAACATATTCAAATTGGAAATCATCAATGTACATTTATCCTTGGAGATTTTAAACAATCTAGCTGGACAGGTGTAATGGCGAATAAGTTTGATGTCATCATTATTCATCAAGCTTTACATGAGCTAAGACATAAGCAACATGCAAGCCATTTCCATGCTGCTATCAAGCAAAATTTAATGCATGAAAAAAGTATATATTTGGTCTGTGATCATTTATATGCTCAACATGCTATGCAAAATAATCATCTTTATATGTCACAAAATGAACATTTACACTGCTTAAAAACAGCGGGCTACAACTCAGTTAAAATAGCCTTAGAACGACAAGGTTTATGTCTTTTTTCTGTCCAAAATTGAATAGAGAAATAATTTGTAATTTAAATGCAATTACATCATCCATTCAATTGGAAGGTATGAAACTGCTTTCATACTAAAACGTTGAAATTTTGTTGTTTCCGGATCATGTGTATAAGTAGTGATACTGCCATCTGATTTATGGTCTAACCAGTTGATTTGACCATTTTGATCTAATTTTAATTCGTAAGCTATTTGCGGTAAATAATGATCCAGTGACTTGGAAATTTCATCTTGTAATTTATCAGATTGAATCACTAAACCAACTTCGGTATTTAAATTTGCAGAACGTGGATCAAAGTTGAATGAGCCGATAAATACCATGCCATCTATATCAAAAAATTTGGCGTGTAAACTAGAGGTATTTTTACCCTTGGCAGGAATAATATTACCTGTCATTACTTCATACCACGTGCGTCTTGTACGCTCGATATAGGGTTTAAACTCATATAGTTTGACACCACTTTTTAGCAAATCTTGACGATAATTTTTATAAAATGCATGAACCAAAGCCACGTCATTAGCCAAAAATGAATTCGTCAAAACTCTCACTTTGACATTTTTCTTTGGAAGACTGGTTAAATAGTCTGTACCTTTTTGTGTTGGAACAAAATAGGCCGAAACCAATTCTAAGCGTTCTTTGGGTTGACCCATTAATTTAAAAAATTGTGTATAGATCAGTTCTTCAGATTTAGCTTCACCACGTATCTTATTGGGTGTATCTGCTACAAAATGAGCTTTGGCCCAATTAATAGGTCTGAGTTTTAATTTATCAGCCAATTCTTGCTGCGCGTATTCAATGCGTTTTTCATCAGGATTAATATTTTGAGCATCATCAACGTATTTCAATTTAAGTCTTTCTAGGTCTTGCTTTTGGCCACTACCAATGAGCTGTTCTACAGAAAAACTTAGTTCATCATTCCAAAATTGATGAAAAGATGAATTTGCTTCTTGAACGACTTTACCTAAAAACAGGATATCTAGATCAGTAAATTGAAAACTTTCACTGGCGTCAAAATATTCGTTGCTGATATTTCGTCCACCGATTACTGCGACAAAACCATCTGCAACAATTAATTTGTTATGCATGCGGTGATTGATATGTTTCAACCGAAAAGCGTAATCAATGACACGTAAATGTCGAAATTTATATGGATTGAATAATTTAATAGAAATATTGGGATGTAATGCGAGTACCTTTAGGGTGTCGTCAAGCTTTGTGCCATTTTGATCATCAATTAACAAGCGAACTTTAACGCCACGGTCAGCGGCTTGAAGTAATTCCCTTAGCATTAAATGCCCAATGGAATCGTTTTCCCAAATGTAATATTGAAGGTCGAGCGAGTGTTGTGCATTACGAATTAAGTGCAAGCGCGATGCAATGCTCAGGAATGCATCGTCTAATGCTAAATAAGCTGTTAAGCCTTGTTCAATCCGATCATTTTGAATTTGGCTTCCAATCCAATTTTTGGCATGTGGTTGAATGGTATTCTCTGGTTTAGCTTGATTAGGTGGCAAAGTGCATCCCGTCATTATGCTGAACGTAAGTCCCAAACCGAATACACCATGAATTGCTCGTATCTGCATCATTATTTTAAGGTTATAAAATCATTATAAAATCATCATAACATCATGTTTTAAGGTTGTATCCATGCTTAAAAAGAGGTTACTGTAGCTCATCTGTTAATATCAGCTCTACAGGAAGTTTTAGACATGAAATCACGTGCAGCCGTAGCTTTTGGTCCAGGTCAGCCATTAGAAATTGTTGAAATTGACGTTGCACCGCCGAAAGCTGGTGAAGTATTGGTTAAAATTAGCCACACCGGTGTGTGTCATACCGATGCATTTACATTATCAGGTGATGATCCTGAAGGTGTTTTCCCAGCAGTATTGGGCCACGAAGGCGCAGGTGTTGTGGTTGAAGTAGGTGAAGGTGTAACTTCTGTGCAGCCGGGCGATCACGTTATTCCTTTGTACACTGCAGAATGTGGCGAATGTTTATTCTGTAAATCTGGTAAGACCAACCTGTGTGTCTCTGTTCGTGCGACACAAGGTAAAGGTTTAATGCCAGATGGTACGACACGTTTTTCTTATAATGGTCAACCAATTTACCATTATATGGGTTGTTCAACTTTCTCTGAATATACCGTTGTAGCCGAAGTTTCTTTAGCGAAAATTAACCCTGAAGCAAATCATGAACATGTCTGCTTATTAGGCTGCGGCGTAACTACAGGTTTAGGCGCAGTAAAAAATACAGCTAAGGTACAAGAAGGTGACTCAGTTGCTGTATTTGGCTTAGGTGGTATTGGCTTGGCTGTGGTTCAAGGTGCGAAAAAAGCTAAAGCCGGTCGTATTATTGCAGTAGATACCAACCCAGAAAAATTCAAATTGGCTGAAGAGTTTGGTGCTACCGACTTTGTTAATCCAAAAGACCAGGATCGTCCTGTACAAGAAGTTATTGTTGAGATGACAGGTTGGGGTGTAGATCATTCCTTTGAATGTATTGGCAATACAAATGTAATGCGTTCTGCGCTCGAATGTGCGCATCGTGGTTGGGGACAATCTGTCATCATTGGCGTAGCGGGTGCAGGTCAGGAAATTTCGACTCGCCCATTCCAACTTGTAACAGGTCGTACATGGAAAGGAACTGCATTTGGTGGTGTGAAAGGTCGTTCACAATTGCCTGGTATGGTTGAAGAGGCAATGAATGGTGACATTAAATTAGAACCATTTGTAACTCATACTATGGGACTAGACAAAATTAACGAAGCTTTTGACCTGATGCATGAAGGTAAATCTATTCGTTCAGTTGTACATTTTGAAGATTAAATTTTAGATAATTTGTTCTATAAAAATGTAAGTACAAATTAATCATCTTTTGTATGAAAAGACTAGGCTGAGGCCTAGTTTTTTATATGAATGAAAAGTATGAGAAAAAAATGGAACTTGCATAAAGTTACACATTGTTAGACAAAAAATGATGAAAAATGCCAAATGATAATTTTTGTCCTATATTCACATGGAGAGCTTGGCTGTCAAAATTTAATGTAACCCTAAATTAATGAACAAATGCATATTAAAACATTGGGCAAGGTAAATATGACAACAATGAACTATAAACCAGAATGGATCCGGGAAGATTTTATTGATTTTATCGCAGAAAAGTTTGATGCAATCTGGGCATATAAAAAAGTAAAAGCACAGTTAGTGACGCAGCGTCAAATAGGGCAAGAATTTTATGAGCTGAGTTTTCAACCCAACCACAATTTCAATGCTCAACAGTATATTCCAGGCCAATGCGTTCTGGTTACCGTTGTACATGCTGGCGTACGTCACCAACGTAGTTACAGTATTGTGGAAATCAATCCTCAAGGTCATGTGGTTATAGCAGTCAAAAAGCAAGGTAAGGTTTCGAATGTATTAAGCCAACTTAGACAGGGCGACATCGTGGAATTATCACAGCCCCAAGGTGATTTTGCTTTGACTTCAACTCTTGATCAACCTGTTTTACTACTGGCATCTGGCAGTGGCATAACTTCTATTTTTGCTTTATTAAAGCAGTTGGCTTCACAAAACCGTATTGTCGATCTTATATATTTTAGCCGTGATGATGCTTATTACAGCCAAATCAAAGCTTTAATTGAAAAAAGTAAAAATTTAAATTTTCATGCAGTTAATACATTAAAGACCCCGATGCATTTAAGCAAAGAACTACTACAGCATATGGTTCCTAACTATGTTGAGCGTGAGACTTATGCATGTGGTGCAAATGCAATGATGCAAAGTATTCAGCAAATTTATGCGGAACAGGGTTTGCTCAATCAACTAAAAACTGAATTTTTCCAACTGCAAGTTGATGAAACTGTGGAAGCGCAAGCTGTGACCTTTAGCTTGGCGCAACAAGACTTCATGGCTACAGGCAATCTACTAGAAAGTGCAGAACGTGCGGGACTAAAACCCGCGCATGGTTGTCGTATGGGTATTTGTAATACTTGTTCGTGTACCAAACAGCAAGGTTCAGTTAAAAACTTGCTTACAGGTGAGATTGATCATGCCAACAATACACAAATTAAACTGTGTATTTCTCAGGCAATCAGTCCAGTACGTATTCAGCTCTAAATCAATAACGAAGAATTAAAAGAAACAGGGGAAATACCATGAATCAGCCAGTGAAACATATAGATCACAGCGTGCATCAAAATAGCAAATCACGTTATCTATCATCTGAGCAAGTGGAAGAATTTGGCGCAAAAGTCGAGCAAATCCGCCGTGACATTATGGACAGTGTTGGTGAAAAAGACGCAGCCTATATTTATAAAATACGAAACTTTGTACGTTATAGTGAAATTGCCTCGCGCAGCATGTTGATGTTCGGTGGTTGGATTCCACCTGTGTGGCTATTCGGGACTGGCTTACTCGGTGTGTCTAAAATTGTAGAAAATATGGAGCTGGGTCACAATGTAATGCATGGTCAGTTTGACTGGCTAAATGACCCAAGTTTAAGTGGCGCGAATTATGACTGGGATACCATTGCGACAGGTCAAGATTGGAAATACACCCACAACTATGTACATCACACTTATACCAATATAGTCGGAATGGATCATGATGTGGGCTATGGGCTTGTACGTGTGAGTGAAGCGCAAAAATGGGAGCCGCGTTTTCTATTTAATATTCCACTTGCAATACAACTGATGGTGTTTTTTGAATGGTACGTCGGCATTCAACGCTTACATTTAGAGGATGTCCTGATCTATAAGACCAAAACATGGAAGGAGGTCTGGAAAGATGCGACGGATGTACGTCAAAAAATTAAACGCCAAGTCGTGAAAGATTATGTATTTTTTCCATTGATTGCAGGGCCGAATGCGATTCCTGTGTTTGCTGGCAATGCAGTAGCGAATGTCATTCGTAGCTTGTGGGCTTCAGCAGTCATATTTAATGGTCATTTTACTGAAGATGCTGAAAATTTTGAAATGGACAATATTGACAATGAAACTCGTGCAGAATGGTATTTACGTCAGATCCGTGGTTCAAGTAACTTTAGCGGAACACAATGGCTGCATATTCTAAGTGGTAACTTAAGCCATCAGATTGAACACCATTTGTTTCCGGATATGCCTGCAAATCGTTATGCTGAAGCTGCACCTAAGATTAAAGCACTCTGCGCGGAATACGGTATCCATTATAATGAGGCAAGTTTTATGAAACAGTTCGCAAGCGTTTGGGTAAAACTCGCTAAGTGTTCGTTACCAAATGATTGGCGTTCGGAACTTAAAGAACGTTCAACCAAGTTTCAACAGAGCCTGAAAAATCAATTATTAAATAAAATAGGTTTATAGGCATCAAAGCATGAATGTATAAATTGCATCATTCATCTAAATTTATCTAAATAAGATAGATCTATTTTTAGTTAAACCGAGTGTGTTGTACATACTCGGTATTTTTATTACTTATGTATCTGATGAAGAATAGCGTAAGAGCTATTCTTTTGAATCTTCAATTTCAACATAGTTTTGAATTCCACAAGCCTGAACAAATTCAGCATCATGCGAAACCAAAATGACAGCACCTGAATAGTTTTTGATAGCATTCGCCAATAGGTCTCTAGATTCAATATCTAAATGATTTTCTGGTTCATCTAAAAGCAATAACTCAATATTTACGGGATAAAAACTTAAACCCAGTAAAGCTACTTTTAATCGCTCACCACCGCTTAAACATTGGATTGGAAGTTCTGATTTATCTCCCCGAATTCTGAGTTGACCGAGCTGATTTCGCCATTCTGTTGAAGAAATTTTAGGATTGAACTTTGCCAAATTGTCTAAAACGCTCAATTCGGACTTTAGCTGACTAAAATTTTGATCTAAAAAAAGTGTGCTGACACATAAATAAATATCTGAATTCAATTGTGCATTATATTGATTTAAAAAACTTAAAAATCTTGATTTACCAATTCCATTGCTGCCTCGTAAATGGATTTTTTCACCCGACATTAGTCCAAAATGAATAGGCTTATGTTTGGTTTGTGGCAGCTTGAAATTATTTACTCTTAAAATTTCACCTGATTTACTTGCATGATGATTTAAGTAAAATTGCTGATTTTTGAACTGCTCGAGCTGCTTTTGAGTGTTTAAAATTCGCGATTTCTTTTCCTCTAGTTGCTTTTTTTGCTGAGTTTGAATGGTAGATAAGCTTTGGCCTGCCTGCTCTTTTTTAAAGTCGAGTAGCACTTTAGCTTGAGATTTTGAGCAACGAAGTTGTTGTCCTTGTTGCACTCTTTTTTGTGTTTTAACTTTTATTTCATGCTGTTGTCTTTTCAATTGTTTTAAATCACGCTTTTGTTGTAGAACATGACGTTCAAGAGCCGAATTTTGTAGGTTAAGTTGTTGAGTATAATCAGTATAGCTGCCACAAAAGCTTGACATACCATGCTCATTGAGCGCGTAAATATGAGCTGCATGTTGTAGTAATGCTCTGTCATGAGTAACGATTAATGCACCTGAAGAATGTGCTTTTAAACAATCAATTAACCATAGACGTGATGCATAATCTAGATGATTACTGGGCTCATCAAGGAGTAAATAGTGATCAGTTTTCAAAAAAAGGGCACAGAGCGCTAATTTGGTCTTTTGACCTTCACTTAGGCATGAAATTGGGTAATCTAATTGTGTCGGAAGATTTGCTTTTAATAACTGTTGTTGCCACAGTAGCGGTAAATGCCATTGATGTTCAGTCATTTCAAAATCTTCAAAACGACCGATACCAGATTCAATACGCTGAAAAGCTTGGTATAACGGGTCTACACCTAATGCATTTGCAATGGTATCGGCTTGAAGCCTTGAAAATTGAGATAGATAAGCATGCGGCATTTGCCATGAAACTTCTCCTTCATAGGGAATATCATGGACACTTTGAAAATGTAAAATTTGTAGAATTAAAGATTTACCTAAACCATTGCGCCCAATACAAGCGGATAACTGTTGTTTAGCTAGATTCAATTGAAGATTTTTGAATAATGTTTTTGATGAAAACTCTAAACTGAGCTTACTCACAATACATGCGGATTGCGTCATACGTGCACATTGCGATAAAAAAGTGTGCAAAAACAATAACTAATTTTTATAAAAATAAGAAAATAACTCGAAGGATTCAAAGTGTGATGAAGCTATTCGTCATGTGTTTGCACATCATAAAAATGGAAAAATTAATGATGAGAAAAACAGGACTTACTTCATTGGCAGATACTCGAATGGGACAGAAAGGGAAAGTCATAATTTGACTGACACATTTTCAAATTTTAGCGAAAGTTGTTTTTTTAATCAATTTTTTTCGAATTGAATAGAGTGTTTTAAAGCTGTAAATATTGGAGATTGAATGTAAATATTTTTTAAAAAGCTATTGTCAAAGTAATGAATACAGCGTATTTTAAATTACAGACAAGCAACTTTTTTTGATGAAATCAAAATGATTAAGCAGCCAGTTTCTTCTAACGCATCGTATTATTTTTGGCAATTTAGATAATTGCCTGAATGCATTCGGGCAAAGAAATGGTTGCCCACCAAGTTTATACCTGATCGGCAACCCTGGTCAGGTTTTTTTATGCCTTGATTTTTATATATTTTTTGGAGAATTCACATGTACACATTAAACGTTTCATATTTTAGCAACTCTTATTGGTTTTACTTTAGTCAGTCTATGTCTAATGCCTTGCAATCCCTAAGTCCCACAACGCTCAGATAAAAGATCGGACTGTCATAGAAACAGTCCAAAGGAAATAATCAATGAATGCTTTAAATACTGCTTTACAACAAACTCAAGCGACTACAATTTCGTCAACAGAAACGATTTTAAGTTTGCCGCATCAGCTGAAAAAACAACTCCCATTATCAGCGAACTTAGCAGCACAGATTGAACAACATAGAACAACCATAGAAAATATATTAAATGGCGTTGATCCGCGTCTCATGGTTATCACTGGACCATGCTCAATACACGATCCTATCGCAGCACTAGAATATGCTGAAAAATTAATTGAACTCCAAGCACAAGTTTCTGACCAGATTTTCCTCGTAATGCGTGCATACATTGAAAAACCTCGTACTACTGTAGGCTGGAAAGGTTATATGTATGACCCAACTTTAGATGGCTCATCGAATATGCAACTTGGTTTAGAAAAGTCACGTGAGCTTTACCTACAAATTATAGAAAAAGGCTTGCCGATTGCTTCTGAAATTTTAAGTCCTATGGCGACAGCATACTTCGATGATTTGTTAGCATGGGGTGCAATTGGAGCACGTACGAGTGAATCACAAATTCACCGTGAAATTTCAAGTCATATGCCGTATAGCATTGGCTTCAAAAATGGTACAGATGGCTCAATCCAAATTGCACTCGACGCGATTCAATCGGCGTCAAATTCGCATCAATTCATGGGGATGAGCCAAAGTGGTTTACCATGTGTATTAAACTCTGTGGGTAATCCTAAAGCACATTTAATTCTACGTGGTTCAAATTCTGGCCCAAATTACCAATTGGCTGAAATCGAGAAAATCCGAGAAAAAGCCAAAGGCGAATTACCTGCATTAGTAATTGACTGTAGTCATGGTAATAGTCATAAAGATCCTTTGAAACAACCCGAAGTATTACGCACAATCGTTGCTCAAAGAGTAAAAACACATGTTCGTGGTGTAATGCTGGAAAGCCATTTGGTGGACGGAAATCAGAAAATTTCATGTGATATGACTTATGGACAGTCTGTAACTGATGGATGTTTAGGTTGGGATAAAACAACCACTCTAATTCAGCAAATTGCCAATGATTTACGTACTGTGAGCTTAAAGCGTAGTGCCTAAAGCTTTTAAAAGTTAATTATGAATTTATGCCTCAAAAACATGTGTACTTGGGGCAATATTTTAAATACGCATTGTACCCACGTAAATTTTAAGCAATGTAATAAGAAGAATAAAAAAGTGTGATAAATATCTCATTAGGAAATAATTAAATTATTTAATTCAATGATTTAGGTTTGTATATTTTGTTTTTCTTATGCACAATAAACTGTGATTAAATTCAAAACAAATAATAATTCAGTTTTGAAGTTGAAGCATTAACTATGCGTTGGGGAGAAATATGTATACCGCTGAACTGCTTGAAGAAGCACGTCGTTTTATGTTCCATATGTTAACTAAAGTTGTTGAATATGGTGGCTCAGATTTATTTATTACAGCGGATTTTCCACCAAGTATTAAGCATCAAGGTTTAATGAAACCCTTTGGACAACAAGAATTAAATGCTGAAAAAACCAAGCTATTTGCTTATAGCTTAATGAATGAAAAGCAACGTAAAGAGTTCGAGACTGAGCTTGAATGCAACTTTGCAATTAGTGTTCCGAATGTTTCACGTTTTCGTGTCAATGTATTTCAACAACAGCTTCACGTTGGGATGGTCATCCGTACCATTACTGCTGAAATTCCAAATTTTGAAAAGTTACAATTACCTGCTTCTTTAAAGCATGTCATTATGGAAAAACGTGGGCTTGTTTTAGTAGTTGGTGGAACTGGCTCAGGTAAATCAACCTCATTAGCAGCTATGATTGATTACCGAAATGAAAATTCAGCGGGTCATATTATCACGGTTGAAGATCCCGTTGAATACGTACATAAACATAAAAAGTCGATGATTACTCACCGTGAGGTTGGCGTGGATTGCCATTCTTGGCATAACGCACTGAAAAATACCTTACGTCAGGCTCCAGATGTTATTTTAATTGGTGAAATTCGTGATACCGAGACCATGGAACATGCGATTGCCTTTGCCGAAACCGGTCATCTCTGTTTAGGTACTTTACACTCAAACAATGCCAATCAAACTCTCGACCGTATTATTAACTTTTTCCCAGAAGAACGTCGAAATCAATTGTTGATGGACTTGTCTTGTAACATGAAAGCGATTATTTCACAGCGTTTAATTCGGACTGAAGATGGTAAAGGACGACGCGCTGCAGTTGAAATTATGCTGAATACGCCATTGGTGTCCGATCTCATTTTAAAAGGTGATTTTCATGAGTTAAAGCCAATTATGGCGAAGTCACGTGAACTGGGAATGCAAACATTTGACCAAGCTTTATTTGACTTATATAACGATGGTGCAATTTCCTATGAAGAAGCATTACGAAATGCAGATTCGACCAACGAACTTCGTTTACAGATTAAATTGAAGAGTACACGTGCGATTAACTCTGCCAATGCAGCTCAGGGCTTTAGTATGGTGGAAGAGAAAAAAGAAGAAGCAGAAGCGAGCGAAAATACAGAAGCTTGATCCGAATAAAAAAAGACCTAAATTTTTAGGTCTTTTTTTATTCTATGGAATATGCGGTCTATGCAGTAGCTGCTTTTTTAACAATCACCAAACGGTAATAAACCAAGCTCACAAGAATGAGAAGGGCACAAATGATGTACGCCAAGCTATAACCCGCATCACTAATCACCATGCCGAGTGCCAATGAACCAATCGCGATACCTAAATCGTAACAAGTGAAATATGTCGATGTTGCATGACCAATACGGTGTTTTTGTGAACGTTGAATAGATATTGTTTGTAAACATGGTTGGGCTGAACCAAAACCCATACCAATTAATACGGCAGCAAACATAAAGCCAGTGAGGCTTTCGATCTGACTCAGTACAAATAAGCCAGCAGCAAATAATAACAATGCAGGATAAATGACATAACTCGGGCCTTTACGGTCATAAATTTTACCAGTAAAGGGACGTAAGCTCATCATTGCTATGGCAAATACAGCAAAGAACAGCCCAGCATAGCTTAATAAGTGTTTCGATTCTGCAAATGTTGATATAAATGACATAATGCTGGCATAACAGAAAGACACCATCATTGCCATCAATGCAATAGGCAAGGCTTTAAATTCAATAAAATCATTTATGCTGAGCTTTTTCTTTTCTACTGAAGCAGTTGACAGAGGTTTATTGGCAAGTGGAATAAAGAAACAGAAGATATAGCCCAACACTACACAAGCCGTCAAAATAGCCGATACAGCAGCAAATGAAATATGTTGGATTAAACTCAAGCCGATTAATGGTCCAAGCACAATCCCTAAATTAATTGAGATCAAAAAATATCCCATACCTTCACCCTTACGTTTGGCTGGAATAAAGTCATTTACAATAGGGATCGTTACCGTAGTTAAAATACTGAACCAAATTCCGTGTAGGAAGCGAATTGCCATGAGGAAATTCATGTTGTCTGCAAATAAATAAGCAAAACAGAATAAACAAAACATAGTTTCAGACATATAAAGCGTTTTTTTTGCGCCAAATTTTTCGATAATTAAGGCACTAAATGGTCTGATTGCAATTGCCGATGCCATAAATAGAGTCATTGCAAGGCCAGCTTGTGACAAGCTACCACCTAAATCATTAACAATATAAATCGGTAGAATAGTGGTTTGTGCAAAATAAAAGATGAATAGAAACAAGTTGTTTGCTAAACATAATAGAAATGATTTATTCCATAATGCTTCAGCATTGAAATCAGTCATGGGGCACCAGCGTATAGATACTTTAGACCTTATCTGTGCTTATGATTATAGGGATGCTAAGAGGTAGCTTATTTTTGAATTACACAAATGAAGGTGGGGTGAATATAATTTAACCATTATATATGAAAAGTCAACTAATGTAATAATTAGTTATCATATTTTATTTATATGATGAATAAAAAATAAAAAAATACTCTGTACACGACAAATTTCACAGAACCCTTATCCTATCAGGCTTCTGCCTTCTTAAAATTGCCAAAATCTCCTTAAACTCTTCTTTTTTCCCAAAACCAATTAAACGCTGAATCGCCATTTGAAC
>NZ_VPDH01000058.1:0-24147 GCF_013417785.1 Acinetobacter sp. YH12227
GACAGATCTTGGAATAAGAGAATGGGAGTGCATGAGCTGTGGTACAGCTCATGATCGAGATATAAACTCAGCTCTAAACATTCTTGCGCTTGGGCATAAGCGTCTAGCTGTAGGAATCACCCTTTTTAAGGGGGTGAGGATGTCAAATTTAGCATTAAGTAAGTGCAATACCTTCCAAACTTTCTAAATCCAACATAAATTCATGAATTTGATCAAAGGCTTTATCTTCACTATTAGGATAGAACCAATGCACAATTTGTTCCGCCACCAGCGGGTGATATTGAATTTCAAAGTGATTAAGGCCATAAAAAATAGCTTTATGCGAGTCAGGTACTTTTAATTGGTAGCGTGGGTTTGGGTGTTCCCCCAAAGCACTTTTAACGCTGACAAGATAGTCGCCAATCACATGTCGGGTTTTATTACGACGGTGCTCAAACTCAATGGTACCTGCCACCAGATAGGTATTGATATGTGATGGAATCGGGGCAGGCTTACGGTTATCGTCCATGTCACCAATGCGGGCATCATTGTGTTCCCAATCATCATCACGAACACTGCCATGGCGCAGGTCTAGAATTCCATTACTACGAATATTCACGATGTGACCAATAATTTTAACCAGCGGGAATCGGCCCAATTTATCTTGAATATTAAAGCCAAAGCGTTCCAGTACCGCACCGTGATGTGGTGAACCAAGGCAAACCAAATTTTCCACCTGATGGATCCATTGATACATGTTTTGTTTGCCATAGAACAACGCACTTCGTGACACTAAACCGCCCATACTGTGCCCGATCAAATCAATACTGGTAATACCTGGATTACGACGTACCAAATCTTCCATCGTATTGGCAAGACTGCGACCATTGGTGGAAATGCGACGTCCAGTGTTGTAGTTCAAATACAGCATGGTGTTGTGGTCACGCTGGGAGAGTAATTTTTCGCCAATACCACCATATTTATTGGTCGACCACTCCAAATGATTCATACATAAACCATGTACCAATAAGGTAACGCGTCCAGTTAGTTCACCCTTTTGGACAGCACCATAATGATCATATACCACCATAGGCAATGCCATCGGATTATGATATTTCAATAAATAATCACCCAATACCCCGTTCAATGCACCGACTAGAAAATGCAAAGAGGGTGTGAGCGCTTTATCATGTAAGCGTGGGAATTTTTCAATAATGCTACGTAAAGTAGGCGCAAGCAGATAATTGCCGTAATTGAAAAAGGTGTTATAAGAAAATTCATAAATACGAGCAATGGTTGGCTGTTTATGAAAGGCTTTCGAGCCTTGTTCACTCATGCCAAAAATGCTGATTAATATTTCACGCTGAATGTTTTTGATTAAGTCATGCACTACATCGCTAAAACGCATTGTGACCAACTGTGCCAAGCCTTCCAATACATCAGCTTGGCTGGGCGGTGTGCGGTCCCATTTACAATAGGTTTCATGTAATGGTGTTAAGCTAGGCATCGTTTTCCTATCCTTACATTCAGACCCTTTTTCTAACTTTTATTTTTGGCGAAAAAAGGGTGGTGTCTCATTGTTTATTTTATAAATTCTCACGAACAACTTTTACAATACCGAGAACAGTCATCTCAGTGAAAGCTTTTTGTCAGACAATTTTATTAAAAATACAATTTAATAAAATGTGATGTGATTCTCACTTATAAAACACTTTGCATTGAATTTAAAGACTAGTTTTAGGACGAAATGATGAACGTAATTTATCTGCATGGCTTTCAAAGTAGTGCAAATTCAATCAAAGGTCAGTTATTAAGGGACTTTTGTCGAGGTTTTGCCGACACAGAGGTACATTTACCCGACTTGAATGCGCCACCGCAGCAGGTCATGGATCAGATGTCGAGATTGATTGAAACTTTGGATGATGTTGCACTGGTCGGCAGCAGTTTAGGCGGCTTCTATGCCACACAGTTAATGGCGAAGTATCACGTGCCTGCTGTGTTGATTAATCCCGCGGTACGTCCTTGGCAGTTATTTCGTGATTTATTTAGTGAAACGGCTTTGCCTTATGTGGTAACTGACAGTTGGACACTTAATGATGCGCAATTGACAGAAATGCAGCACCTAGCTGTTTGTCACATTGCTCATACAGAACGACTTTTGGTGTTGTTGCAGCAAGGGGATGAAACTTTGGACTATCTGCATGCACAGCAATTTTACAGTGCTGAACAGGCGGGCTGTGCAATGGTCATGACCGAAATCGGTGGCAATCATGGTATGGATAACTTTGCAGAAAAAATACCCATGCTCTTGCAGTTTTTGGCAGATGCTGTAAAAAATAAGCGGGCATAAGAAAAGCGAAAATCAGTCTAATCATACAAAAAAGCAGCTTTACGACATGAATTGACGCATAAATTGACTAAGAAAATGGCGGCTGATACCAAGAGATATGCAATTCATTAAAAAAGCATATACTGTAGCGCTCGAAGAAATGTTTTAACCAAAAAGCAGGGAATTTTGCAACGTGACGCAATATACGGCTCAATCACTTGAAGTTTTATCTGGCCTGGATCCGGTACGTCGCCGTCCGGGTATGTATACAGACACTACACGACCGAACCATTTGGCACAGGAAGTGATAGATAACTCCGTCGATGAAGCGCTTGCAGGTTATGCCAACAAAATTACTGTGACGGTTTATAAAGATGGTTCTTTGTCGGTAGAAGACAATGGACGCGGTATGCCTGTTGATATTCACCCTGAATATGGACAAAGCGGGATTGAAATTATTCTGACCAAATTACATGCCGGTGGTAAGTTCAGTACCGATAACTACCAATTCTCAGGTGGTTTACACGGTGTGGGTATTTCGGTGGTGAACGCACTGTCAGATCGTGTTGAAGTGCAAGTTCAGCGTCAAGGCAATTTATATAAAATGGCCTTTGAACATGGCGTTCCAGTGGCACCGCTTGAGGTGTTGGAAGGTAAATGTGCTAAGCGTGCAACGGGTACTACCGTGCATTTTTGGCCCGAAGCCAAATATTTTGATTCGCCTAAATTTGTTCTGAAAGCCTTAAAGCACAACTTAAAAGCCAAGGCTGTTTTGGCGGCAGGCTTGCAGATTATTTATATCGATCAAATCAACAACGAAAAGATCGAATGGCAGTTTGAAAATGGTCTGGTCGACTATTTGATGGATGAGCTGCAAGACCGTGACATCGTGCCTGTACCTGCATTTGTGGCAACTGGGGAAGCTGAACGTGCCAGTGCTGAATTTGCCATTTGCTGGAACGTTGAAGGCGGCGAACAGATTCAAGAAAGTTATGTCAATTTGATTCCAACTGCGCAAGGCGGTACGCATGTGAATGGTTTACGTTCAGGTGTGACAGATGCGATTCGTGAGTTCTGTGAATTACGCAACTTGTTGCCGCGCAATATGAAATTGTCAGCTGAAGATGTTTGGGATGGCGTGAATTTTATTTTGTCACTGAAATTCCAAGAGCCGCAATTTTCAGGGCAAACCAAAGAACGCCTGTCCAGCCGTGAAGCATCAGGTATCGTTTTGAATATTGCCAAAGACGCTTTTGCATTATGGCTCAACCAAAATTCTGACATTGCTATGCAGCTGGCAGAAATGGTGATTGCCAAAGCAGGTCGTCGTTTAAAAGCAGCGAAAAAAGTCGAACGTAAGAAAATCGTTTCCGGCCCAGCTTTGCCGGGTAAACTGGCTGACTGTGTGGGGCATACCTTAGAAGAATCTGAACTGTTTATTGTGGAAGGGGATTCAGCGGGCGGTTCTGCGAAGCAAGCGCGTGACAAGAATTTCCAAGCGATCATGCCGATTCGCGGAAAGATTTTAAATACGTGGGAAGTGTCTTCAGACGAAGTTTTGGCATCGCAAGAGGTGCACGACATTGCGATTGCGATTGGTGTTGATCCGGGTAGTGATGACTTATCTGAATTACGTTATGGCAAAATTTGTATTTTGGCCGATGCTGATTCAGACGGTCTACAT
The DNA here is from genome assembly GCF_013417785.1 of Acinetobacter sp. YH12227. Taxonomy (NCBI): domain Bacteria; kingdom Pseudomonadati; phylum Pseudomonadota; class Gammaproteobacteria; order Moraxellales; family Moraxellaceae; genus Acinetobacter; species Acinetobacter sp. YH12227. Next base: position 3,993 of record NZ_VPDH01000058.1, read on the forward strand.
ATTGCGACGTTGCTTTGTGCTTTGTTCGTTAAACACTTCCCAACTTTGGTGGAAGAAGGGCATTTGTTTGTGGCAATGCCACCACTGTTCCGTATTGATGATAATAAAGACGTTCATTACGCGCTGGATGAGGAAGAATTAAATAGTATTTTGAAAAAATGCAAAACCAAAAATCCACAAATTACTCGATTCAAAGGTTTGGGTGAGATGAACGCCAGTCAATTGCGTGAAACCACTATGGATCCAGATACCCGTCGCTTGGTGCAGCTTGATTTAGATGACGCCCATTTTACAGCAGGGTTACTGGATAAACTCCTTGCGAAAAAACGTTCTTCTGACCGTAAACATTGGTTAGAGCAAAAAGGTAATTTGGCTGATTTGGCGGTTTAAACTGAAATTTCAGCAAAAGAAAAAAAGCCCGCATACGCGGGCTTTTTTGTGGCTGACGATGAATTTTTGAACAAAAACCGTGCGTTTTGTACGTGCTGCTGTGCACTTTATTCGGACAGTTTTGAACTGAGCTTTCTTGAAACTGGAACGACAGAGCCGAATCAAGTCGCAAATTTCAATAAATGAACCCCTAGAAATCGCGATGAGAAAATAATAATGGATGATTTTTAAGATATTGTTTTACTTATTAAATTGAGTCCTAAATAACGCGGCAAAAGCGTGGTGTATTTCTGTACTGGCATAAAAATTGAATTGTAGGGAATAACAATAAAACACCTGCATGTCAAAAGTGCACCAATCCAGTTGGAGAAATGACGATGTTGCAACACAAAAAAATGTCTAAAAATTTACTTGCAGCGGCAATGATGGGGACGCTGGCATTAACAGGATGTTCAAAACCTGCAGAAAAAACTGAAGAAGCAAAGCCTGAGGCGAAGGCTGCGGCAAGCAGTGGCGATACGATTAAAGTTGGTATTTTACATTCGCTGTCTGGGACTATGGCGATTTCGGAAACTTCGCTGAAAGATACGGCCTTAATGACCATTAATGAAATTAATGCCAATGGCGGGGTGTTAGGGAAAAAATTAGAACCTGTGGTGGTCGATCCTGCCTCTGATTGGCCGTTATTTGCAGAAAAAACCCGTCAGTTAATCACGCAAGACAAAGTCGCGGTAATTTTCGGTTGTTGGACTTCGGTATCGCGTAAATCTGTGCTTCCTGTGGTTGAAGAGTTGAATGGCTTATTGTTCTATCCAGTGCAATACGAAGGTCAGGAACAATCGAAAAACATTTTCTATACTGGTGCTGCACCAAACCAACAAGCCATTCCTGCCGTGGAATACTTGATGAGTGAGGAGGGTGGTAAAGCTGAACGTTTTGTACTGCTCGGTACGGATTATGTTTACCCACGAACCACCAATAAAATTCTACGTGCTTTCTTAAAGTCGAAAGGCGTTGCCGATGCCGACATCATGGAAGAATACACGCCGTTTGGTCATAGTAACTATCAAACGATTGTGGGCAATGTGAAGAAATTTGCTGCAGGTAAAAAGACGGCAGTGATTTCCACCATTAATGGAGACTCTAACGTACCGTTCTACCGTGAATTGGGTAACCAAGGCATCAAAGCCTCAGATATTCCAGTGATGGCATTCTCCGTGGGTGAAGAAGAACTACGGGGTATTGATACCAAGCCATTGGTTGGTCATTTGGCATCTTGGAACTATTTCATGTCCGTAAAAAATCCGGTGAATACGGATTTCATTGGCAAAATGAAAAAATATGCCGTGGATTACAAATTACCGAATGCGGATAAATTTGTAACCAATGACCCAATGGAAGCGACTTATGTCGGCATCAACATGTGGAAACAGGCGGTAGAAAAAGCCGGTACCACCGATGTTGATAAAGTCCGTGATGCTATGGCAGGTCAAGAATTCAAAGCACCATCGGGTTATAGACTACAAATGGATGCCAATAACCATCATTTACACAAACCAGTCATGATTGGTCAGATTCGAGCTGATGGTCAGTTTGATGTGGTCTACAAAACACCAAAAACCATTGCTGCGGAGCCATGGAGTCCGTACATCCCTAAATAAGAAATTTATATGATGCCTGCTGCTTCGGTTGCAGGCATTTTTTACTGATTTGATTTTTCCCTGGACAGGGTTTTTCAATAGCTCAATAGGGATGCTAATAAGATGAATAAATTACGTCATTTCCCGATCATTTTTTTATTGCTGAGCCAGTTACTTTGCCTACAAATACTGCATGCTGAGCTCACAACAGACAACACTATAAACATTGATACTGTTCAAAGCAGCGCACAAACAGATGCGATTCAGCAATTTGTACGTGGTGATTTTGCTGAGCGTCGAAATTTACTCAATAAATGGCCGTCCAGTATTGAGTCTTTAGATCAACTGGCTGCTTATGTAGAAAAAGATCAGCTCTACACGGCAAATGCAGGTCAAACTTATATTTTAGAAGCAGACGATCGTTTACTCAGTTATCCAGATTTACAGGTCGTCACAGACTGGCCAGCAGATCTAGCGCAAGTGACTTTGGTGAATACGTTGCGTAAAGCGTTGACCTTCGCTCAAGCCAAAGAAAAGCTAAAATCGGATGACTTGTCTCAGCGTCTCAATGCCATTGATATTTTAGAAAATAATTTGGCGGAATTGGATGTTCAAAGCATCAATCAATTGTATTTAAATGAAAAAAATAATCAGGTTAAAGCTCGCTTAGCGCAGCTTAAAGCACGATTGGATTATCAAAATTCAGATGTACTCATTAAAATTCAGGCGGCAAAAGTATTACAAGCGTCTAACCGTCCAGATGTACTTGCCATGGTGGAACAAGAATTACAACAAGGTGCATTACACCCTGAATTAAAGGCCGTATTAACCGAAGCAAAAAGTAAAATTAAAACCCGTATTCAAGCCAGCGAATGGACAGGACATGTATTTTCAGGGTTAAGCACTGCGAGCATTTTACTGTTGGCAGCATTAGGTTTAGCCATTACTTATGGTTTGCTTGGCGTCATCAACATGGCGCATGGTGAACTGATCATGATCGGTGCCTATACCACGTATGTGGTGCAAAGTTTATTTAAAAGTTATCTGAGTAGTTATGTCGATTGGTATTTAATTGCTGCGATTCCTGCCGCATTTTTGGTCAGTGCTTTAATTGGCATGTTGATTGAACGCACGGTGATTCGGCCTTTATATGGTCGTCAGCTTGAAACTTTATTGGCGACCTTTGGGGTTAGTTTGATTTTGATGCAATTGGTCCGCATGGTGTTTGGTGCGCAGAACGTTGAAGTGTCAAATATCTCATGGCTATCCGGCGGGATTGCATTAACTCCAAGTTTAATGTTGCCGTACAACCGGATTGCTATTATCGGTTTCACCATCGCTGTATTGCTGCTGTTGGTCTATTTACTGAATAAAACCCGTTTTGGTCTATTTGTTCGCGCGGTAACGCAGAATCGTCAAATGGCACGCGCTGTCGGAATTCGATCTAGCCGAATTGACATGATGGCATTCGGACTTGGTTCAGGGCTAGCGGGTTTAGCGGGCTGTGCCTTGGCACAAGTCGGCAATGTCGGGCCGGATTTAGGTCAAAACTACATCATTGATGCATTCTTGGTGGTCGTGGTAGGTGGTGTCGGTCAAGTTTGGGGTGCGGTGTTGGCTGCATTGGGCTTGGGTGTCAGCGGTACTGTGCTAGAAATTGGCATGGGTGCTGTGCTTGCGAAAATTATTCTACTGGTTCTTGTGATTTTGTTTATTCAAAAGCGTCCACAAGGTTTGTTTGCCATCAAAGGCCGTTTTGTGGAGTAAGCGTATGAAAATCACCTCTCTTTTGTCCGATAAACCCTATAGCGGTGCTGCCATTGCGGTGTGCTTTGCGATTTTATTGATCTTGCCATGGTTGCATGTTTTACCTAGTGATTCATCACTACATTTATCTGCTTATTGGGTCACTTTGATTGGCAAAATCATGTGTTTGGCCTTAGTCGCTTTGGCACTTGATTTAGTCTGGGGCTATGCCGGTATTTTAAGTCTCGGTCATGGTTTGTATTTCGCCTTGGGCGGTTATGCCTTTGGCATGTACCTCATGCGTGAAGCGGCAGGCGATGGCTTACCTGACTTTATGCGCTTTCTCAGTTGGACAGAATTACCGTGGTATTGGATTGGCACAGAACATATTGTTTGGGCCTTAGCTTTGGTGGTACTCGTTCCAGGTCTGATTGCATTTATATTTGGCTTTTTCGCATTTCGCTCGAAAATTAAAGGCGTCTACTTCTCGATTATCACCCAAGCCATGACTTTTGCTGCGGCCTTATTGTTCTTCCGTAATGAAACGGGTTTTGGTGGCAACAACGGTTTTACTGGGTTTAAGACGATTTTAGGCATGGATATTACTTCGGCTCCGATGCGTGCCAGTCTATGTTTTCTGACAGCTTTGATGTTGATGCTGTCTTTTATTGGACTGCGTCATTTAATGAATAAACCCTATGGGCGGGTGCTTGGTGCGATTCGTGACAGTGAAAACCGTTTGCAATATTTGGGCTATCGAACACTGTGGTACAAGCTATCGGCTTGGGTACTTTCTGCAGTGATTGCCGGTATTGCAGGCGCGCTGTATGTACCCCAAGTCGGCATTATTAACCCAAGTGAAATGAACCCAGTGAACTCGATTGAAATGGCGGTTTGGGTCGCAGCCGGTGGCCGTGGCACTTTAATCGGTCCAATTCTGGGTGCAGGTTTAATCAATGGTATGAAAACCTATTTCACCGTGGCGTATCCAGAAGCATGGTTATTGATCTTAGGCGCGCTATTTATTGTAGTGACCATCTTCCTTCCAAAAGGGGTGATTGGCTTATTAGAACGGTTTAAAAAGGAGCGTAGCGAATGAATGATGTCGTTCAACCGCATGGTGGACATGCTTCCGAAGCTTATGGTCGTCCCAAAGAGCAAGGTGCAGATTTTAGTCATGGTATCGCGTTGTATTTGGAAAAAGTCAGTGTTTGGTTTGATTCATTTCGCGCCTTAAATGATTTGTCGTTGTACATCAATGAAGGTGAATTACGCTGCATTATTGGCCCTAATGGTGCGGGTAAAACGACGTTGATGGATGTGATTACCGGTAAAACCCGTCCCACCGAAGGCACGGCATTTTTTGGTCAAACCTATGATTTGGCCAAAATGAGTACGGAACAAATTGCCGAAGCGGGGATTGGGCGCAAGTTCCAAAAACCGACGGTATTTGAAAATTTTACCGTGATGGAAAATTTACTACTGGCAGCACCGAAAGATAAGCGGGTGAAAAAAAGCTTTTTTAGTCGGCTTGATCCTGATGCGCAAAATGCTTTGGATGAATCATTAACGCAAATTCGCTTGCAGGAATTCATCAATAAACCTGCTGGTTTACTGTCGCATGGGCAAAAGCAATGGTTGGAAATTGGTATGTTGCTGATGCAACGCCCAAAGCTGATTTTGCTAGATGAACCTGTGGCTGGGATGACCGATGCCGAAACCGAACGCACCGCCGAATTGTGTTTGGAGCTGAAAAAAAATCATACCCTTGTGGTGGTCGAACATGATATGAGTTTTATTGACACCATCAGTGAGAAAGTCACGGTGTTGGCACAAGGGGCGATTTTAGCCGAAGGCACATTGGCAGAAGTTCAAGCCAATGAAGATGTGATTGAAAAATACCTCGGGCGTTAAGGAGCAGACCATGTTAGAAGTCAAAGACGTCAATCAGTTCTATGGCGGGAGCCATATTTTAAGAGATGTATCCTTGAGTGCACCGATTGGTGCGTGTTCTGTGGTATTAGGACGTAATGGTGTCGGTAAAACCACCTTGCTTAAATGCCTCATGGGTATTTTACCGATTAAGTCGGGACAGATTTTGCTGGATGGACAGGACATTTCCAAGCTTAGTCCAGAGCAGCGGGTACGTGCGGGTTTGGCGTATGTGCCACAAGGACGCGATATTTTTTCCACCCTCACGGTTGAAGAAAATATTTTGATCGGAATGGCAAAATTTAAAGGGGCTAAAACCAAAAAAGTGCCAGAACATCTGTATGAAATTTTTCCGGTGTTGGATGAAATGAAACATCGTCGTGGTGGCGATTTATCCGGTGGTCAACAGCAGCAGCTCGCCATTGCCCGTGCTTTGGCATCCGAGCCGAGCGTATTAATTTTGGATGAACCGACTGAAGGAATTCAGCCTTCAATTATAAAAGATATTGGTCGGGTGATTCGTAAACTGGCTGATGGTGGAAATATGTCTATAGTCTTGGTTGAACAGTTTTATGACTTTGCCGAGGAGTTGGCAGATCGTTATACCGTCATGGCACGTGGACAAGTAATTGCACAGGGCAGTGGAGTAGAAATGCCGGAAAAAGGAATTCGAGATCTGGTGGCGATTTAATCTTTATTACTCAGCCACATTTTTAATGTATTGAGCATTCTTCAAAAAAGCTTTTGCGATGGTGCAAAAGCTTTTTTTATTGGCGTATTTATTTTTTGTGTTGTGAGAGTGAGGACTAATTTAGTCTAACTGTAACTGCATTAGCACCAAATCACGCCATTGCCCAAATTTCTGCCCCACTTCAGGCATGTATCCGGTTTGTTTAAAGCCAAATTTTTCATGTAGGGTCTGTTGACATTTTCTGTTCAAAAAAATAGCGAGAAAGTAAAATTTAATCGCCAAACCAAATTTACTTCTCGCTATGCCTCGTACAATGCTGAATGATCAACACTGGTCTAAGTTACTTTCTATTTTCCGAAATTTTGATATCTATTTCAAATCTAATTTGAGAAATTTTGTCGAAGCAATACTTTATAGAATAAGAACAGGCTGCCCATGGCGTGATTTGCCTAAAGAATTTGGTTCATATAACTCAATCTTTAAAAAATATAATCGTTGGTGTAAAAATGATAAGTTAATGAAAATATTTAAATTAATTTCTTCAAATGCTGATATGGAATGGGTTTTTATTGATGGTAGTCATGTTCGGGCACACCAACATTCTGCTGGAATAAAAGATCAGGATATTTCTAAAAGCATTGGTGGAAATAGTTCTAAAATACACTTAGCTGTTGATGCGGATGGCAATCCAATCGAAATTATTATCTCCGATGGAACGATACATGATGTCAAGATTGCTCCCAAAATGATTGAAAAACTGGATTTGAGTGAAACGGAAGTATGTTGTGCAGACAAAGGATATGACTCTGAATCATTAAGAGAACAAATATCTGCGAAAAAAACTAAAGCGAATATTCCAAGAAAATCAAATACTCAGTCAAATAATGATCATATGGATTGGTATTTATATAAAATCAGACACTTAGTTGAGAATGCATTTTGTAGGTTAAAGCAGTTCAGAGGAATAGCAACACGATATGATAAGCTAAAGTGTAGCTATGAGGGGGCAGTTGCATTAGCTTGTATATTTATTTGGCTACCTTTATCGGGTAAATTCTATACTTGAAATGTCAACAGACCCTAATGCAATTGATGAAGTATTACCATGATCAATCCCAGCAATCATCACATGCACGTCCTGCTTTTTTGCATGTTGTATAAGATGCGCTAAAAGCATTGAGCCTAAACCTTGGCGGGCATAGGCTGGGTCAATATAGACCGAATGTTCAACGGTATGTCGATAGCCTGAAAAATTGCGAAATGAGCCGTAGTCAGCATAGCCTGCAATCTGCTGCTGTTCCTGATCGACAATCACAAAAAAAGGAAAATTTTGTGAATTAAATTCAGTGAGTTTTTGCTGGAAGTCATCAATAGAATAAGGCTGTTCATTCCAAGTCACAAAACCATGTAAAACCTCATGCTGATATATACGAGTAATTGCGCCTAAGTCAGCAGAGTTCGCAGGTCGAATAGAAAAAGTCATGGTTATTATTCGAATAAAATGAAATAGATTGTCTGCTTACAGACATAAAAAAAGCAAGGTGATGAACCTTGCTTTTTTCTTCATCGCGTTCTGAGTTGAACTTAGAAGTGGTATTTCACCAATGCGCTGACATCGTTTTGGTCCTGACCTTTCAGACCATATTTGTTGTTCCAAACCGAATGTTCGATACCAACATATAATTTAGTTTTTGGTGAAATGTGTTTACCCGCATTCCATTTGTACTGAGATGTCCAGTTTAATTCACTAGCTTGCGCCCCTTTTTCAGCTGTTGACCAGTCAAGGAAGGCATCTACTAGAAAATCTTCAGAGCCGATTTTAAATGGCACAGCATAAGTGATTGTCATTTGATAATCATCTTTAGTACCGGCTGATTTAGAATCGTTATCGGCTTTATAGAAGTTGATGTTTGCATACTGTGTATATGGAATGTCTAAAGCAAAGCCAATACCATACAAGAAGTTATTAAACTCAGAATTTTTGTCGTAGCCGGCCTTATGTTCCCAAGTCGTTGCAATAAGAACGTCTTTGATCGGACCCATAGAAAGGTCTTTACCAGAAACTTCACCTAAGCTAAGGCGCGGTGCTAGCTCAAGGTAAGTCGATGCTTCATCATCTTTGTCCCAAGCTTGGTCAACGAAGAAGAATACATCTGAATATTTCAGTTTAGCGGCATATTCAGCTGTGATCGTTTTCTGTTCATTGTTGTCACCATCAAAAGGCACAACATAATTTTCACCATATAAGCCAGTTAAGCTGAAATCTTGCCATACGATAGGTGAAGCTTGAGTGAAAGCAGCAGCAGATGCTAATGCACATGATGCAACGATTTGTGTAAGTTTCATTAAAAAATATCTCCCCCGAGAAGCACTGAAAGCATACAGATTATTAAGCAAAAATAAAGCCAAATTTGACTCATTGGACAAAAACTTTGTAAATGAGTGCACTGCAAGGAAATCTCATAAATTCATATAGATGCAATTAATATGCGGTAATTGCATAAAAAACATTAAGATTATTTTTTACCCATTGGAAAAAAATACAAAAAACATGAAATAGATCAACTTTTTTTTATAAATTGAACAATAAAACCTTATTTATTTTATGGGTTTTAAAAAAATATCAAAATAGCACTTGCAAAATGTCAATATAAGACCGATATTCAAAGTATAAGGACACGGATCTGCAGACTCTAAAGTGTTCATCATTCAATGTGGAGGACAAGGTTCCATACTAAGTTGAAGATGGTCATCGCTGTTAATTAAACAGCAAGTGTAACGTGCCAAGATAATAAGTTTTGCACAAATATTTATAGATATTACAGATAGATATGAGGATGATATTATGAACATAGAAATCCGTACAGATAAAAACATTCCTAATAGTGATCGATTAATTACATACGTTCGTGCAGAACTTAATGAAGAATTTCAGCGCCATAGTGAACGCATTACTCACTTTTCGGTGCATTTAAGTGATGAAAACGGGGACAAGGGCGGTAGCGACGATATTAAATGTATGATCGAAGCACGTCCGGCAGGTTTAAAGCCTGTGGTGGTGAACCATCGTGGTCACAACGTCGATACAGCAATTCACGGTGCGATTGATCGTTTGAAACGTAGCCTTGAGCACTTATTTGAAAAGAAAGAAAACCCGCGGAGTACACAACCAGCCTTTGCTGATGCAGATGCCGGTGATCAGCTCGACGACGAGTAATGCTTTCTTAAAAAAGCCCTTCGGGGCTTTTTTTTTGCGTTTTGTTTTACATGAAATTCAAACAAACGTAGCAATATTCGGCATAATAGATCCAAAATAAATTGAAGTGAGCTTCCCAGATGTTAACAGCGCAACAACAGCTTTTTGTGCAGGCTTTAGAAGAACAGGATCTTGCACAGGTGCAACGTCTGCTAGCAGATGGCTTAAATCCGAATTTTATTGACTTTGAAAAAGGCCCAGCTATTTCAGTATGGTCAGATGGTTTGTTTAAGTGGTGGGAAACGGTGTGTGAAGCCTATGAATCAGGTACACCATTAAGCTCAGAACAGAAACAACAACATCTACAAATTCATATGGACATTTTAGAGGCCATGATTCAGGCTAAAACCAATGTTCATTTATGGGATGCTGAAGAAATTTACGGTCCACTTTGGGATGCAGCAAGTGCAGCATGTGTACCTGCTGTTCAGCGTTTATTAGATGAAAAAGTAAATCCTAATATGATTGATAGCGATGGTTTAACGATTTTATCCTCAATCAGTGAATTATTTTTTGACTGTGATTTTGACGCTATCAATTGGTCAGAAGCATTGGAAGAAGAAAAACAAACCCTTGAACTTTTGCGTAGCCATGGCGCAAAAATGACCAAAGAATTAGCTTAATATTGAGAGAATTAACATGACTGTTTTTAAAGTTTTAGGTGCTGCTGCACTAACGAGTTTGAGTTTATCTGCAATGGCGGCTGAATTCTCATTCGACCGTCCTGGTGCAGGTATGGGAACAGGCATTACTCCCGTTGGTCGTCTGGCTTGGGAACAGGGTCTGCCAAGTGCAAGCTATACAGAGTCGACAGATGAAAATGGCGATAAAGTGAAAACTACGACTTTAAATGCAGACATGTTATTTCGTACAGGTTTGGCAGATGGCCTTGAATTACAATTAGGTTGGCAAGGCCCAACTTGGTCAAAAACCAAAGTTGCTGGCAAGTCGGTTGAAGATGATGGCTTAGGGGATGTCAGTATTGGTTTGAAAAAAGCCATTGATTTGAACGATGATAAACTTTCAATGGCACTTCTCGCTGAAGCAATCATTGCCACGGGTAATGACGGTTTTAGTCAGGACGACGATATTTACAGTCTAAGTTCTGCTGTAGCGTATGACTATAGCGATATGATTGGTACGTCAATAACCATGCGTTATGAAGTGCAGGACGGAGATTGGGCCGTGAGCGCGATTCCTGGACTTGAGTATAAAATTGCTGGGAATTTATCAGGCTTTTCAGAGCTGGTTTATCGCAAAGCTGAAAGTACAGATCAGCAAGTTTCATTGGCTTCTGGTCTGACTTATGCGGTATCTGAGCGTATGCAATTGGATGCAAGCGTCGGTTTAGAATTAACCGGTGGTCATAAAAATTATCAATCAGGCTTAGGCGTATCTTATTTGTTCTAAGCTTCAAAAAATCTATATCTAAACTGAGGATGAAATTCAGCTGAATGAAACAATGGACGTGTATTGCGGCAATCGGGATGCTGACTTTCAGTTTAGTGACATCTGCGCAGGAAGCACTGCTTTCGGCTGAAGAGGCTTTTCCATTCACGGTTATGTCAGATCGTGCTGATCAAGCCTCACTCAGTTGGTCTATTCCAGAACATTATTATCTGTACCAACATAAAGTCGAAGTGAAACAAGGCAATCAAGTTTTGTCACTCGACTTGCCACCTGCCGAAGATTTAAAAGATGATAACTACGGTCATACGCAAGTTTATTATCAGCAATTGCAATTCCATGTTCCAACCCAAAAGAATCAACGTTATCAAGTGAGTTGGCAGGGCTGTGCTAAAGATCGTGTTTGCTATCCACCACAAAATATTGCATTTGAAACCGATGAAAATGGTTTGGTGACGCAACAAAATTTAGCTAACCATTCTAAACGTTTATTAGATTTAGCTGCACCTAGCAACGTAGATCAAACAGTTGCTACATTAGATCAACAGCGTGCTGAAAATGCGGCGTTGAATACAGCAAAAGGCGTGACTGCAAGTGATCAAATGTGGTCAGAAAAATTAGCACAAAGCTCGATTTTTTATGGCTTATTACTGTTCTTTGGTTTGGGTTTTTTGTTGGCATTTACCCCATGTTCATTGCCAATGCTACCAATTTTAACGTCATTGATTGTGCGTGATAGTCGTGGTTTGAAAGCATGGATGATCGCATTGACCTTTGTTAGCAGTATGGCAACGGTGTATGCAATTTTAGGTTTAGTGGCATCATCCGCAGGTTTAAATTTCCAGCGTTGGTTGCAGCAGCCCTCAACATTAATTGCATTTAGCTTGTTATTTGTGGTCTTTGCACTGAATTTATTTGGTTTATTTGAATTGAAGTTGCCGAGGAGCATTGTCAATCGCTTAGATCAAGCACAAGCCATGCAAAAAGGTGGAAGCTTAGTTGGTGCTGGGGTCATGGGCATGATTTCGGCATTACTGGTGGGGCCATGTATGACAGCACCACTTGCCGGTGCGTTATTGTTTATTTCACAAACCCAAAGTCAGTGGCAGGGTGCATTACTGCTATTTACCCTTGGTTTTGGTATGGGTACGCCATTATTGCTGGCGAGTGTGCTCGGCTCAAGGGTCTTGCCTAAAGCTGGCTTGTGGATGAACCAAATTAAAGTGTTATTTGCTTTTATCATGTTGGCTTTGGCACTTTATTTCATTCGCCCGTTAATAAGTGAAGCATGGTTGCAATGGCTTTCATTGGCTTTAGGACTTGTTTTTAGTGCCTATGTGCTGTGGCGAATACTTTGGCGGAGTACCCAGTTAAAATGGCTCTATATCATCGTATTGTTTCTAGCTGTTCCTTATATTGCATATAGCCAATATCAGCACAGTCAACGTTTCTTTGCACCACAGGGTACAGCGCAAATCAATTGGCATGTGGCGCATAGTGCAGATGAATTCAGACAGTTACTCACGCAAATCCCTACGGGTCAGCAAGCGATTATTGATGTCTATGCAGATTGGTGTGTGGCATGTCAGCCGATTGAACATAAAGTATTAAAGGCAGAGGCTATACAACAGGCTTTGGCACCCTATTTTTTAATTAAATTGGATCTGAGCCAATATGATGCAACACACCAAACATTATTAAATGAATGGGATATTTTAGGTCCACCGACATATTTATTTTTGGATCGTTCACATCGGGAAATTCGTGGCTTACGATTAACGGGTGCATTTAGTGAAGCGGAATTATTACAACAAATCGCTCAATTCAAAGATCAGGAAGAAGAAAAATGATGCAATTGTATATTGCTAATAAAAACTACTCGACCTGGTCGATGCGTCCTTGGTTGGTTTTACAGGCGTTTAAACTGCCTTTTGAAGAAGTCATGATTCCTTTTGCTGCAGATCCATATACGGGTGAGTTTAAGCGTCGAATCCAAGCCGTACATGACAATGCCAAAGTTCCAGTTCTACAAGATGGTGATTTGGTTATCTGGGATTCTCTAGCAATTTGTGAATATCTGGCAGAGCAATTTCCCAACCATGCGCTCTGGCCACAAGATCGTGCACAACGTGCATGGGCGCGTAGTATTTGTGCCGAAATGCACAGTAGCTTTAGTCATTTACGCAGTTTATGCAGCATGAATATACAAGCTGATTTTTCAGCGCATGGTGCAATGCTTTGGCAGCAGCATGCCGAACTACGTGCAGAAGTAGCACGAATTGAACGTATTTGGGCGAGCCGAGAACAAGCTACTCAATTTTTATGTGGTGAATTTAGCATTGCGGATGCATTTTTTGCCCCAGTTATTACCCGTTTTAAAACCTTCCAGTTACCTGTGAGTGTGGAAACACAGCAGTATATGGATTTGGTTTTACAGTATCCCGCAATGAAAAAATGGGTTGAAGCTGCCTTGCAAGAAGCGACTGTTGTCGGAATGGAACAGTATCCACGTTAATTTGCGTGGGTTAACGTTCTTTTAGATGGCATCCGGTAAAATCTGTTGTGGCTGATAAGATTTGATGCGGTTGCGTCCACCGGCTTTAGCCGCATAAAGTGCTTGGTCAGCATTGCTCAGTAATTGTTGAGGACGTAATTCAGGACTTGAAATGGCAATACCAAAACTTGCAGTCACATAAATTTGTCGACCATCATCACTGAATAATTCAATCTCTTCAATGGCTTTTCGGCAGCGCTCGGCCACGTGCATAGATTGCTCTAGATTTGAATTTTGCAATACCAAAATAAATTCTTCACCGCCAAAGCGGCCCACCACATCACTCCCACGTAAATGTTGACTTAAAATATCACTGACCAATATTAATGTTTCATCGCCTTTATTGTGACCATATTGGTCGTTAATGCGTTTGAAATGGTCAAGGTCAAGTAGTACGAGGGCATAGTTGCTTTTTTGAGCGGAATCAAGCTGCTCTAGGCACTGATTGATGCTACGTCGGTTAAATAAATTGGTGAGAGGATCGACCTGACTCAGTTTTTGAATTAATTGTTCTCGATGACGCCATTGGCTCAGTAAAATTTCAAACAATGCCAAACAGGTCAGCAAAATTGGCAAAATAAAGAAAATCATTGAAAACAGCCAAAAGCTATTTTTATAACCATAGGCATCAGGTTGAAACAGGGGTGCATACGCAATATCACCACGTAAACTGAAATACATGCTGATGGCTAAGAAAATGGTCGCAGGAATGAGCATGCTATAGACAATTTTACGGGTAAACAGCACCAAACCCACAGTCACTAAGCTGACGTATGAAATCATGGTAGCAGGGCTCATGACCCCTACTAGATAGCCATCGCGACATAGTGAAATAACGAAGATGCCAACCGCCAAATAAGGCAAGATTTTTTGCACTTTATGGCTATTTTTCCAAGCATAGCAGGGCCAAATTAAAGCAATCAGCAATACAAAAAAAAACAATATTGGTCCAAAGCTGTGATTTAACTAAAGGCAGATTAACCCATTGCCATAAGTCTGGTGACAAAATAATGGCTGCTTTCCACACAATCCAAATAAGATGAATTGCAGACCCAAGGATCAACATGAGCATACATTTTTTTAGAATACTCCAATTCATCACCACTTCATCTTCGAGTAGATATTGCGTGATTTTATTGCGGAGGATGACGTCACGTATGTTTGATTGCATCTTCATACTGTGTTGTTGCTTTGTTGGTGTTATCAGTTTTTTTCTTAAATTTTAAATAGATATCATTTCTATCTAGTACATTAACACGAAAAAATAGACAGAATCATTAAATTATACTGATGAGTTTGGAGATTTTTTTAGTAGTACTGAGTGCTTATATTGTTCTAAAAATAAAACATAGTGTCATATCGATAGGGATTATTCTATTTGTGAGATTTTATTAAACTGTACTCAAGTTAAAACAACAGTCTTAGGTTTCACAATGAAAATTCTACATATTGATTCAAGCATCATGGGCGACGCATCTATTTCACGTCAGTTGAGTGCAGAAATCGTTAAACAACTACAACAAAAACATGGTGCAGATATAAACATTGAGCATCTTGATTTGGCGCAGCAACAGATTCCACATTTAAGCAGTGAAATATTAATGGGCCAAAACGCCGAACAATCGGCTTTAGGTGAGCAATTGATTCAGCAATATTTAGATGCAGATGTCGTGGTTGTTGGTGCAGCAATGTATAACTTTGGTTTAGCTTCAACGCTTAAAGCGTGGATTGACCGCATTAGCGTGGCTGGTCGGACCTTTAAATATACCGAGCAAGGACCTGTTGGTTTAGCTGGTGAAAAGAAAGTCTATATCGCAAGTAGTCGTGGTGGTGTGTATGGCGAAAACAGCCCAGTGGACTATCAAGAAGGTTTCCTGAAAGCAGTGTTTAATTTCACTGGTGTGAATGATATTGAAATTATTCGTGCAGAAGGTGTGAATATGGGTCCAGACATGAAAGCACAGGCTTTGGCGAGTGCACAAAGCCAAATTCAAGCCATATAATTCTAAGTGAATTTAACCTAAGTTAAATATGTAACTTTCCTCATTGAGGTCAGCCGATGCTGACCTTTTTTTTGTCTTTTGATTAGTCTTTATCGAGTCGGTGTGCAAAGTCAGATAAGTCGCTTAATGCACGTTTGCCTTCTTCAAACCATGGACTAAACATTTGGAAATTATGCCACATCCCCGTGTAAAGCTTGAATTCCACATCGACGCCAGCCTGTTCAGCCTTTTGTTTAAAACGCTGCGCATCGTCCAATAAAATTTCTTTTGAACCAACTTGAATATGGATGGGCGGTAAGCCACCAAGTTCAGCAAAGAATGGGGATACTTCAGGATCGGCACGGTCAACAGAACGTGGCACATAGTAATCAATGCCTGTTTCTAAGGCTTCAATACTTAATAGCGCATCATGCTTTTGGTTATAACGCAGTGATTCACTGGTCAAGGTTAAGTCCAGAAATGGGGACATTAGCACTAAGCCGCTGACTTGTGGCATCTGTTCCTTTTGAATTTTAAGCGCCAACGTGAGTGCTAGGTTAGCGCCACAAGAATCTCCCGACAAAATAATATCTTTGGCCTGGATGCCTTGATCGAGTAGCACGCTATAGACATCAAATAGTGCGTCCAATGCTTCAGGATATTGGGCTTCAGGTGATAGTGGATAATCTAAATGTAAAACCTGCATTTGTGTTCGTGCTGCGACTTGTGTCAGAAATGCACGATGCGTATTCATGGAGCCTAAAAAGAATGCTCCTCCATGGATGTGGAAAATCAGCTGTGTTGATTCTTGTTGTGGTTTGATTTCTTCTGCATGTAAGCCAGCGAGGCGAATTGAACGCACCTGTACGTCTGGGTTTTGAGGGAAAACACGACACATTTGTTCAAGGGCAAAACGCAGCGTATTCGGCGGTAAATTAAACTGGCTCGGTTTACGAATCGTCGCCTTTAAAATGTTTTCTGTAATCAGTTGTTTCGTCAGTGGGGATATCTTCATTGTCTTTCCATCTTTTTATCATTTTGGGAGTGGGTGGGTATATTTACCAACACAAATTACAAGGTTACACTAAACGGTCACATACAAAAATTGATAAATTGTTGTGACTTTCGAATACTAGAGTGGTCTATACCAGACCAGGGAAACAAACAAAAATGAAAAAAATTGTACTAGCATTAGGATTGATGAGCTTAGCAGCATTGGCAAATGCGGCAGACCCTCTAAATGGCACCACTTGGAAAACCATTGATGACAAAACGAAGCAACCTAAAGCGATCGTGAAATTCACTGAGCAAAAGAATGGAACGCTTTCAGCAAGTATCCAATCTGTGTTGACACCAGGTGAAGAAAACGCATGTAAAAAATGTGAAGGTCCGTACCACAACAAATCATTAAAAGGCTTACGTATCGTAACTGGCCTTAAAAATGTCGGTGGCACAAGCTATGAAAATGGTTCGATTCTTGATCCACAATCTGGTAAAACCTACAAATTGAAAGGTCAAATAGCGGATGGCGGTAAAAAATTAGAGCTTCGTGGCTTTATCGGTGTTGCTGCATTAGGTCGTAACCAAACATGGATTCGCGCTAACTAAGTATTCGAGAATTAAAAAAAAGCCTGACAATGTCAGGCTTTTTCATGTCTGTCATTTATCTGCATGAGGATTACATGTAGATGCAATAACTCATTTTAATGCACGATATGCGGCTTCATCAAAGCCGATAATGAGTCCAGTACCTGTATCTAAAACTGGGCGTTTAATCATGCTGGTGTGGGTAGTTAGAGTTTCAATGACTTTGCTTTCACTTGAAAGGGCGTCCTGTTGTTCTGCCTCATTCAATTTTTTCCATGTTGTGCCTTTCTTATTTAAGACGACATCTTGACCTTCAGCATCAATCCATTTTTTCACAGATTCTGCATCAATTCCTTGCTTTTTATAATCATGAAATTCATAGGCCAAGCCCAATTCATTCAGTAGATCGAAGGCTTTTTTCATAGAATTACAGTTTTTGATGCCATAAATTTTTAGCATGGGCCAATATCCTTAATGTCGGAGTGATACTTTAAATTTGCATCTAGCTTATCGAATAATTATACAAAGCTCTATGTTGTCATGAGATTGTCGCAGTGCTGTCATACATCTGACATATCACGGCATCAAAATGATCAGAGAAGAAAGCCATAGGCAAATAAGTCATTAAAGCCATAACAATTCAGTGCAAGACGCCCGAATTTAGAATAACAAAAAGATTATCCCAAGAAGAATGGGCGCATAAAAATAATAAAGTTTGAAAAGTGAGGGGCTAAAAAAGAGAAAACCCGCATTTAATCATCCTGATCATGCGGGTCTCATTACAACGTCCATTGTCACATCCTTGAAAACAAGCTAAATCATTTAGTTTGTTTTAATACTTCCTTCGGCGTCCAATCCATTTGTGTCATCCTGACATGTCCCTGTGCCGTGCGACAATAATGCTACTTTTAATTCGTGAGACATATCCACTAGTACGTCTTGTAATGTAAGAAATTACCACTAATTGAGTAAACATGTGTTTACTCAATTAGTCGGTATTGTTTAAATTTTATAATCAATTACGACTGGGGCATGGTCGCTGAACCATGTTTCTTTATACACCCAAGCATTGACTGTACGTTCTTTCCAATCTGGTGAACAAGCGTGGTAATCGATACGCCAACCGACGTTCTTTGCACGTGCCTGACCACGGTTCGACCACCATGAATACAATTCAGCTTCTTTACGCACTTCACGGAAAGTATCGACATAGCCGAGTTCATCGTAAATATGGTCGAGCCAAGCACGTTCATGTGGCAAGCAACCAGAGGCTTTTTGATTACCTGACCAGTTCTTAATATCAATACGTTTGTGTACGATGTTGTAGTCGCCACAAACAATGACTGATTTATTTTCAGCTCGCCATTGTTTCAAGATTTGTTTGTATTCGTTTAAAAATAAATCTTTACGTGCCTGAGCTTCTTCGCCTGAAGAACCTGAAGGTAAATACAATGAACAAATATGTGCTGTTTGACCTAAACCTAAATCAAATTCAGCAGAGATGAAGCGCCCTTGGCTATCGGCTAATTCAAAGCCTAAACCATCTTTCACTGATACAAAGGGTAGGCGGCTATAAATCGCAGTACCTGCATAGCCTGGACGTTCTGCAGGGAACAGGTGAGTGTACCAACCTTCAGGCTTAAATTTATCTGTCCATTGTTCGTGGGTAATCCGACTTTCTTGCATACAGATCACATCTGCATCGGATTGTGCAATCCAGTCAAAGATCCCTTTCTTTTCTGCTGAACGTAGACCATTCACATTAATTGAAACGACACGCAGAATTTTTTGATCACTTGGATAGCTACTCTTTGGTATCATGCTCAGGTTTAACCTCAAACTTAAAAAAATGGAGCACCTCATGACAGCGCAAGCGGCATTTAATCCACAAGCTTTTATCGAACTGGCATTATCACGTGGTGTGCTTAAATTTGGTGAGTTTACTTTAAAATCGGGTCGTGTGAGTCCTTATTTTTTTAATGCGGGTCTTTTGAATGACGGTGAAGCATTGTCGTTATTGGCTTCGGGCTATGCTGATAAATTAACACAATGCGAGAATGTAGAAGTGGTTTTTGGCCCAGCCTATAAAGGTATTCCATTTGTTGCTGCTACGGCTGTAGCATTGTCACAAAATCATGGCGTGAGCGTGCCTTGGGGCTTTAACCGTAAAGAAGCTAAAGATCACGGTGAAGGTGGTGTACTTGTAGGTGCCTCAGTTGAAGGCAAAAAAGTTTGGATCATTGATGATGTAATCACTGCGGGTACAGCGATTCGTGAAGTAGTCACCATTCTTAAAAATGCCGGTGCACAAATTGCGGGTGTATTGGTGGCGCTAGACCGTCAAGAAAAAGGTCAGGGCGATTTGTCTGCGATTCAAGAAGTACAAAAAGAGTTAGAAATTCCTGTACATGCTTTAATCACTATGAAAGATTTAATGACTTTCTTAGATGCAAAAGGCGAAACTGAAGCCTTGGCGAAAATGGAAGCGTATCGTGTGAAATACGGCATCTAATTTTTCGGGATTTCAATAGGCAGCTGAAGCTGCCTTTTTTTACGTCTTTAAATGATGATTGTTGCATCTAACTAACAAAAAACGTGAAATATTGATTAAAAAAGTAGGCGGTAAACGTGAAGAATTAATAAAAAGCCGTATCAGTGCGCTGTTTACTGAAACGGCTTTAGTTAAGATATTGATGCTTATAGGAAAAATTCAAGCTGTTATTCACCAATTAAAATGTCTATGCGATAAACCATTTAAAATGTCCTGTTTTTAACCACAAGAGTCAAGCACAGGATTTAAGTTTCTTTGTTCAACAACAGCTTTCTGAGCTTTACGACTTGGTATACTTTTCTTGGCCCGGGAACGTTTATTCTGTTTTTCTAGTTCTTCATGCTGCTGTTGAATATGCGCCAGGACTGAACCTAACCGTTTATTCTCAACAATCTCATTTTGCTGTAGCCCAGCCAATT
>NZ_VPDH01000059.1:0-23933 GCF_013417785.1 Acinetobacter sp. YH12227
TTGTTCCACTTTAGATATTTGTTTAAGATGAGATGTAACTCATTGAAATGTGTCATCATATTCGTCGTCAGAAAACAAGTATTATGCCATTATTTCAATGAGTTATCTTTTTTTGTCGTGTACAAAGTAAACAGTATTAATTTTCAAGTGATTAAGTCGTGTTTCTTAAACCATCAATGCCAGTCGTTCCTACGCTGAATCAGGACTATCCTGCGTGGCATTTGGGACGTGAGCATTATGCGTTATGGTATTTAGAAATACTCGATCCTGATTTATTGGCATATTTAGCTACACTTAGAGAGCATTTCTCGGATATTTTATATACGCCGAACACGCGTCAATTTCATATAACTTTGTTTATTTGCGGTTTTTTTAATGCGTTGAATACTGCTGATGCCATTCTAGCCGCTGAAAAAAGTACGTATAACGATAATTTTTCCGAGCAACAATTCAAACAACAGCAGCGACAGCTTCAGCACTTATCCTTCACGAATATTCAATTGAAAACAGGTCAAATTAATAGTTTTCAAAGTGCTTTATTTATTGAAATTCAGGATGATTTCGCCCAACTTGCGAAAATTCGACAGTGCCTAAATATGAATAGCGATGAAATTGCACCTATCGAATATTGTCCGCACATCACATTGGGTTTATATAAACATGCAATGAACAGTGATGAGGTATTTGCGCGTATTGCTAAACTACAACAACAGCAATTTAATATTGATTTTCAGCAAA
The DNA here is from genome assembly GCF_013417785.1 of Acinetobacter sp. YH12227. Lineage (NCBI taxonomy): Bacteria > Pseudomonadati > Pseudomonadota > Gammaproteobacteria > Moraxellales > Moraxellaceae > Acinetobacter > Acinetobacter sp. YH12227. Next base: position 739 of record NZ_VPDH01000059.1, read on the forward strand.
TAAGTTTTGGTAGTTATCAGGCACAGCTCTTACAAGGCCCATTAACTGTTTATAAACAATATCCTTTGTTCGCTCATATTCAGGAATTCAATAAGGAAAAGCAAACAGCATGATTCAATTGATATTAGGTGGCGCACGTTCAGGAAAAAGCCGATTGGCTGAACAAAAAGCCAAAGACAGTGGCTTAAGCGTAACGTATGTTGCGACAGCGCAAGCCTATGACGATGAAATGCGTGAGCGAATACAGCATCACCAAGCAGACCGTCCTACAGATTGGGGACTGGTTGAAGAACCGCTGTATTTAGCCGATCGCCTAGTGCAAATTGATCAAGCCAATCAACTGATTTTGGTGGACTGCATGACTTTATGGATGAGTAATTTATTGCTGAATGAACAGAAAGATTTTCAGTCGCAGCAATGCCAAAAATTACTTGAAGTGCTTCCGACCTTAAAATCCGAAATTATTTTAGTCAGTAATGAAACTGGACTAGGCGTTGTACCTATGGGGCAACTCAGTCGTAAATTTGTCGATGAATCTGGCCGCTTACATCAACAACTTGGTCAGATTGCTGACCACGTTGTGTTTTGTGTGGCCGGTTTTCCTATAGTGTTAAAAGGAGAAAGTAAATGAGCTGGTGGCTTGAAGCATGTAAACAACCAAGTATGGACGCAAAACAACAGGCTGAAGCACATCAGTTACAACTGACCAAACCAACGGGCTCACTTTCTGAATTGGAAAATACCGCAGTTCAACTTGCTGCGCTACAAAATACTGTAAAACCTCAAGTTGATTTACCATGGATCACCATCTTTGCAGGCGACCATGGGATAATGGAAGAAAATATTTCAGCCTATCCGCAAGCGGTAACTCGCCAGATGTTGCAAAACTTTACGACTGGTGGTGCATGTATCAGTGTAATTGCCAAAGAATACCAAGCCAAATTACAAGTGATTGACTGTGGTTCTGTGGGTGAAGCATACGAATATGCAGGTGTGGAGCGCTATTGCATTGCACAAGGCACAGCAAATTTTGCCAAAACTGTAGCAATGACCGAAGCGCAATGTCTACAAGCTTTAAACCTTGGGCGTAAAAGCGTTGAAGATGCTGTAGCCGCGGGGGCGTCTATTTATGTCGCTGGGGAGATGGGTATTGGTAATACCTGTTCAGCATCAGCAGTGGCTTGCTTTTTACTCAATGAACCTGCAGAAAAATTAACTGGTGTGGGAACAGGTATTCGCGCTGAACAATTAGCACATAAAAAGCAGGTCATTGATCAGGCTTTAGCATTGCATAGAGACTATGTTGAAAATGATGCATTCAAAGCGTTGTGTGCTGTGGGCGGTTTAGAAATTGCCGCTATGACCGGTGCTTATATACGCTGTGCGCAATTGGGCATGCCGATGGTGGTCGATGGCTTTATTACCACGGTATCTGCGTTACTTGCGGTGCGCCTGAATCCTGCCGTGCGTGATTGGATGCTGTTTGGACATCAGTCAGCGGAGTACGGTCATGTGCGTTTATTATCAGAACTGAATGCAAATCCATTACTCAAGTTGAATTTACGTTTAGGTGAAGGCAGCGGTGCGGGCGCAGCATTAGGCGTGATTCGCTTGGCATGCAGCCTGCATAACAATATGGCAACCTTTGCTCAAGCTGCCGTCATTGGTGAAAAAGTTTAAATGGAACATTTCCGTTTAGATATTCTGCGTCATGGCGAAACCGAGTTGAGCCATACATTACGTGGCTCAACCGATGATGCATTGACAGAGTATGGCTGGCAGCAAATGCAGCAAACGATCACTACTGCATTACATGAAATTAATGCGAAAAGTCAGCCAGCTTGGGATGCCATATTTACGTCAGATTTGCAGCGTTGTCGTTTATTTGCTCAGGACTTATCTAAGCAATTAGATACTCCTGTATTTCAAAATGCGCAATTTCAAGAAATGCATTTTGGTGATTGGGAAGCGGTGTCTACCGAGCAAATTTATCAACAAAGTCCTGAACTGTTGTCACAGTTTTGGCAAAGTCCAAGTACATATACGCCGCCAAATGCAGAAAGCATGCAACAGTTTCAACAGCGCATAGATTTAGGCATTCAAAAAATCGTAAAGCTTAAGCAGAAAAATGCATGGCAGCGCGTATTGTTGGTTTCGCATGGCGGCGTGATCAAGCTTTTAAAATGTTTGGCCGAGCAAAAACCGTTGGATGATTTGTTAAAAATGACTGCTGAATTGGGGCAGCTGAACGCGTTTAGCATTTACGATGCAGCGCATATTCGTCTTTGGGAGCAAAGAAAATGATGCCATTTTTTATTGCTTTACAGTTTTTGACGACGTTTCCCATCCAACTCAAAGCCATGCCGAGCAAACAGCAAAATGGTCAATCTTTGCTGTTCTATCCTGTGGTGGGATTGATCATTGGCGGCATATTAGCGCTGCTCGCGTTTACACTACAAAGCCTTCCGATTATTCTGCTCAGCAGTATTATTTTGGTGGTCTGGATTTGGCTGACAGGTGGCTTGCATTTAGATGGTCTGGCAGATACTGCAGACGCGTGGGTCGGCGGTTTTGGTGATGCTGAACGTACTTTAAAAATTATGAAAGACCCCGCCTGTGGCCCGATTGGTGTGCTGAGTCTAGTCATTATTTGCTTGCTAAAATGGTCAGCCATTTATGTATTACTGCAAAAGCAGCAATTTTTGGCGTTGATATTATTTCCAATTTTAGGCAGGCTCGCGCCGCTGTTTCTATTTCTTACCACCCAATATGTTCGTGAAAAAGGCTTGGGTTCATCGCTGGCCGAATATATACCGAGAACATGGGCATTGGTGGTTTTTGTACTATGCTTAGCGGCTAGTTTTTACTTTTCATGGGTCGGGCTGATCAGCCTTGTGGTTTTTGTTGTGACCTTGGCTTATTTGCGCCTCAAGTTTATACAACGTATAGGTGGTGTTACTGGTGATACCATTGGCGCAGCAATTGAAATTTCTGAATTATCGAGTTTAATGGCATTTGTGATTGGATTGCATTATTGGGTCAATTAACTTTTTATAGAATCGAAAGTAATGTGGTTGGATAATCGCAAAAATTAAATACCAAAAAAAATATTTGTAAAAAAAGGACTTAAGCTGAAGTCCTTTTTTTATATCTCAAATCATTACTTTTTCTAAGAATTAGAATGAATAACCAATGTTTAAACCATAACCAATCGCATGGTTGTTGCTAAATTTACCAGCTTCAGTGTGTGCACCAGTAACAGCATCAGCATCGCCTAACCAGAAATATTTAACGCCTGCACCAATAAAGTAATTTTTTGCAGGGTTGAAACGTACACCTGTACCCACAGACCAATAGCCTTCAGTTGGGCCAAGTGTTGTTACGGGATTACCTGCACCAGTGTCATAACCGACAGAGATATTGGCACCCCAGTGATCATTAAATTTACGTGCAACACCCACAGTCACAGAGATTTGATCATCTTTATAGTCAATTAGATTAAAACCATTCGGTTTGTTAATCTCAGGTTTCATTTGACCTACGGCAGATGAGACAAGACCAAATTTATTTGGACGAACCTCAAAGTTTGACCAATTCACCCAACGTAAATTTGCAAAGGCAATGGTATTTGCCATGATGCCAGTTTGAAAATCAAGGTTAACCGATTGTGGAGTAGAAAAACTAAAGTTTCCGTCTGCCTGACTTGCCTGACGCAAGAAAGGAACAACACCTGCTACAGCATCTGTGTCCAAGCCAAAATTTTCATAGGCATCTATTTTATGTTTGACTTCAGAACGATATGTAATTGAGGCTTTCAGGGCTATTTCAGGAATTTGATAAGCAGCACCTGCTAGCCAACCCCAAGACCAGTCCGTACCAGTTTCTAAATCATAACCGTTTAATACGGAATAAAGCTCACCACGCAATTTCACGCTACCATTTACAGACTGATACATCGGACCTGCATAAATATTCCAATTTTCATTAGGTTGGTAACCAATCAGCATTGAAATATTTTCTGTTTTGACTTGAACCGACGTACCACCTTGAGCTGTTGAACCGACCATACCCGTGGTGTAATTTAAACCATCGACAATTTTATCTGTCGGTTTTGCGACAAAAGCATTATCACCGCTGTATTCAGCATCTGCACCATAAGGCTGGTCATAAATCAAACCCAAAGTAATATGATCCGTCGCTTGGACTTTAATAGCTGCAGCAGGGAAATAGTAATCTCCCGCCATATTCGGTGCTGAATTTCCAAATTTATCTTGACCCGATACGCTTGGATCAAGCACGGAAATACCCGCTTCAGCATAATTACCCGGTTGAAGAAACGCACTAATTGATTGGCCTGAGCGATCAAGTCCGCCTGCATAAATCGTTGTAGTAGAAAATAGGCTAAGGAATATGGCAGTGTGGATCGCCGTGCGTTTCATATGGGATACCCCGAAAAATTAACGCGTGAAAAATACCACAAATAAATTTATATGAAAGGGCTTAATAAATTGTAAGTATCTAAAATAAAATGAAAAATAATAAAAGTACATTTGTATATTTATTATTTATAAAACATATTTAGATTTATCTTGACCATAATGACAGTTTTAGCCAAATAAACTGTTTGTTTGCTATTTAATCATTTTAAAAAGCCTTGATTAAATCAAGGCTTAAAGAAACACGCTTAAAATTTAAAAGGCATTAAAATTGATTAAACTTAACCCAACATATAAACCACTATATGAATAATTGATGGGCCAAGTAAGACCATAAATACGCCAGCAAGTACCATGCTTAAACATGCAGCTACGCCTTCTTCTTTATGACGCATAAATGCTTTGCTTGTGCCAAAACCATGTGCAGCATTGCCTAGTGCGGAACCTTGTGCAAAGCGAGAATGTAGTTTCAGTCCTGCTAAGACTAGGTCGGCCAAAGCCACTCCCGCAATACCCGTAATCATGGTGAATAGAATCACTAATTCGACAGAACCGCCAATATTATTGGTTAGCTCCATTGCGAAAGGGGTAGAGATTGAACGTGCCATCAAACTGAACGATGTTTCTTGATCAAAATGAAATATTTTAGCCAAGTAAAAAGCACTGATCACACCTGCTAGCATTCCAAACACGATACCTAAACAAATACTGATGGCGTGCTTATGAATCACTTGGCGATATTCATAAATGGGGATAGCAAAAGCTACAGTTGCTGGCCCCAACATCCAAACAATCCACTGACTTTCTTGCATATAGGTATCGTAAGATACATGGAAAATGGTCATGAATACGATCAGTAGAAAGGGTACAAAAAGTGCTGGCGAAAACAGCATATAGGGGAATCTGCGATGCAATTTTTTAACCAGCACATAGCCGATTAAGGTCATTACAAAACATAATACAGACATACTATCGAATTGCATGAAATTCATAGTGTTTTACCTGCTGTATTGACGTCGATTGCATCATGTTCATTCGATGTTTTGTTTTTTCTTCCGTTTAATTTTTTTTCTAATTTAAAGCCGAGGGCGACCGTAAATGCTGTTATGACCATGACGCAAAGTGTACCAAGTACAACAGACAATACCAATTGCCATCCCGAAGTCAAAAATAACGCCTTATATTTTATCAAACCGACTACACATGGAATAAAAAACAAAACCAGTTCTGCCAAAATGAAGTCAGTCCCTTGTTTAATCCAATGCATCTTAAAAATGCCACTTAATAATGCAGCCAGTAGTAATAACAAACCAATAACACCGCCAGAAATCGGTAAGTTAAACCAGCTTTGAATACATGTACCGAGCGACCAAATAAAGATTAGTAGGCCAAGTTGAGAAAGTGTTTTTGCCAAAGAAATAAATCGCGAAGGCGTGTTTTGAGTATCCATGAGGAGAAAAGCAATTGGTACAAAGGAGATAGAGCTATTTTAAAAGTGTGTCGGATGTATAATTATGAATAATTAAATTTAAATTATGCCTAAATGGAATAATATGGATTTTAAGAATCTGAAAGTCTTTGTCACTATTGTACAAAAGCAAAGTTTTAGTCATGCAGCAGAGAGCCTATTTGTCACTCAACCTACAATTAGTAAGTTAATACGACAGTTAGAAGAAGAAATTGGCGTTCCTTTATTCCATAAAGGAGATGCGGGGCGTAAACGTGAAGCACAATTGACTTACATGGGTGAGCAAATATATCAGCATGCGTTGGTTATTTTAAATGAGCAACAACGTATGTTTGAAACTGTGGCGCAGGTCAGAGCTTTAAAACAAGGAAAGCTCACTATCGGCTTGCCACCATTAGGTTCGGTGTTATTAAGTACCTTGATAGCACAGTTTCATAAGCAATATCCTAATATTGAGTTAAGTTTTTTTGAGGTAGGTGCGAATGGAATTGAAGACGCCATTTTAAAAAAACAAATTGATGTGGGGATTATTCTCGGACATTTAAAACCCGTACTAAGTGGTATTCAAATTATGGACTCACCACTTTCTTTACTTTCACGTAAAGATTCGCAATGGCGCAATAGAAACAAAGTGTCACTGATTGAACTTAAAGAAGAGTCTTTTCTATTGTATGCCGATACGTTCACGCTGAATAATATGATTATTCAAGCTTCAAACTATGTTGGTTTTGAACCGAATGTCGTGTGTAAAAGTAGTCAATGGGACTTCATTGCAAAAATGGTCGAATCAAATGTCGGTATTGCACTTTTACCTAAAATTTATTGTGATCAGCTTGATCATGATAAATATAATGTAAGTGTCCTGGAAAATCCAAATTTAAACTGGACCTTAAACATGGCCTGGAATACGACGGTTGCGATGAGTCCATCCACAAGAGCATGGCTTGAAATCATTGAAGATAATAAAGATCAGATCCATTTCTAACATGGAAATAATGATGAGAGCGTATGAGTCTGTACAAGACGTATTTCAGAAGTTTTTAAGTTAAGCCATCATAGGGTGGCGATATCATTGATCGATAGTTAAGGGATTTTTATTGTGGAAAGTCTTTTTAATTGATCTATGTCGAAAGTAATTATTCTGGAACTTTAACTCCTTAGGAGATATACAGTCAATTGTTCTGTCTAGCATCATAAAGCCTTCAATTTAACAAACCCCACTTCATTTTATCTTTTATCAAAAGAACACGAAGCAAATGAATGTTTTTGCAAAAAGCTGATGAATGGATTAATTTGTTCATATAGGGTTTATTAACAGGCGTAATTTAAAGATGAAATGGGAAGACATTGGACAACAGCCGTGTTCAATTGCACGGGCACAATCTGTGCTGGGTGATCGTTGGACCATGCTCATCATTCGTAACGCCTTTATGGGGATTCGCCGTTTTGACGATTTTCAAGAAAATTTAGGTGTGACACGCCATGTTTTATCAGATCGATTAAAGCGACTGGTTGAAGAAGATATTTTAGTTAAACAACCGTATATTGACCGGCAAGAACGTTTTGAATATCGCCTGACTCAAAAAGGTTTGGATCTATATCCGATATTGTTAGCAATGACTCATTGGGCTGATCAATATATGGATGGCGGTAAAGGCTCGCCAGTTGAATATGTTCACAAGCGTTGTGGTCAAACATTTAAACCTGTGATGGTGTGTTCATGCTGTGGTGAGCAAATACAGGCAAAGCAAGTAAAACCCGTATTTACTCAAGCCTATTTCAATGCTATGAATCAACTCAAACAGGCTTGATTTCTAATTTTTGAATTAGCTAAATACTTAATATTTAAGTTTATTAACAGACATTATAATATCAAATTATAAGCAGTTTGCTGGTTTTGGAACGCCCGCAAGTCGGCTTAAATGTCGAGCAACTAGGCCTGTATTAAATTTCTCTTGTAGTAGTGCATTGTTAATATCAGCACTAATTGTTTTCATTAAATATTTAATCAGTGGACGTGTTGCAGGCGAATGTCCAAATTGTTGATAGAACTGACGTACACCTTGTAAAATTTCATAATGCCAAGGGCTGAGTTGCAGGTCTAAAGTATTTGCCAGTTCTTGGGCTACGGCTTCATTCCAAATAGTGTAATCGACTAAATGACCATCTTGATCAAGTTCGAGATTCATATTATTTCCGATATTTCTTTAAATACTCAATGGAAAGCGAGTACTTATTTAAGTGTAATACAACGTTGATATTTTAAACACAAGTCCGCAAATTCTGCATAAGTACAGACATGCATATGGCTAAAGAGAACATCGCAACCTAATATTTGTGCGTCGTTGTCTAATACAAAACACGTTCCTAACTTTTGTATTTGTTCATCCGCAATATGTAAGACAGCTTCACCCATGAGGACTAAGGCATCGCCAGTGGTATAGACACTTTGTAATTGCTGTATATGTTGTAATGTATTGGAATAACAAGACTGTACAAGATAAAGACTATTGTTTGACATAGATTATTACTCACTCACCAATACAAGATATGGTCAAAACGCTGAACGAATTCAGTGTTGAATTCGATAAATTCAAGTTCTTGTTCAGATTTTTGAACAAATGGGTGTTGAGTATTTTTTTGCTCAATGAGTATTGGTGTTAAATCATAAAACTCAAAACTATCAACCATGTTTGAAGCAAGTTTAAAGGCATGCTTTAACTGATCAAATTGTTGATCTGCTTGTAGCAGGCTTAAAGCAGCATCTTTAAGTAGTACTTTTACCTCACAACCAAATGTAGCCAATACCATGGTGGCAGATAAGCTCTCATGGATTTGTAAACTTGTAAGATTTGCTTGGGTGAGTACAACGAGTACAGTTTTCACAAAATATTCCTATTAAATCCAACAAATATTTGGAAATTTGAGACTTAGAATTGAATTAAGCGGTCAGCAGATTGCACGGCATCTGCAAGTTCACCTAAACCAACCAGTTCAAACTGATCTGCAAGGTTATGTTGCTGTAAGTTATGTCGCTGCGCATTTTCTGCATCGCTAATTCCTCGTGCTAAGGCTGCACTCACACAAACAGGTAGCCGGATCTCAAGCTTTTGCCATTCGCTTGTGAGTTTACGCTGATCGTCAGGTACCCATTGCAGGGCGTTTGCTACATTGACACCATCTTGATAAAAGAAAACCCGAAAGCTTTCATTTTTTTGTTTCAAAGCTTGTGCAAGGCCAAATGCATGCCAAGCATGAATTGAAGTTGGTGAGGAGGTAATTAGTAATAAAGTACTCATCGAAATTCACTTTAGAAATAAGCAGCTATACTTGCAGCTCATTCTGACTTGATAAGAAAACGTCATTATACAATGCTTTTTATTAATATCTGTATATCTCATTTATGATGAGTGATTATGCTCATTTCCAATACGTTGTTGATGAATGTGGTGGTATGCACAGTGAGTATAAATAACCCAAATAATGAATATTGGTAAACTACTTAAAGAGTATTATAAGATTTTAGAAAACAAATTTTTTAAAACAAGATATTGATAAATAGTAATAAAATATTTAAGTGGGCATATTCTATACGGCTGTCTTAATTTGCTTTATTACTTGATTTTAGATTATTCATCTATAAATGTGATAACATGTACAGATTCTAAGCAATGGCTTTGATCGAGTCAGCCATAATTTTTTCATTTTTATTGATAAATATTTTGAGTATTTACAAAGAAATGAGAAAAAATTGCCAGTCTCATCATTACAAGCCTGTTTTTTCCGCATCTGGCGGATATCTTTTTTGATCAATTTAGATCTGTCTTACAAGTAAAACGGAAAAGGGAAGGTATGTCTTCATTGAAACCGTCATGGTATTCCAATGTGAATCCAAATGTATTTATTAGTACTGTGCTAATTATCGGCATTTTTATTGCCATTGTTTTTTTAGCTCCCAATGCTTTTGATTTAATTACAAAACAGCTCAATCAATGGGTAACAGACTCATTTAGCTGGTTCTATGTACTCTCTGTAGCGATATTTTTAATTGTACTCATTTATATTGCTTGTTCGAGCATGGGTAAAATTAAACTTGGTCTAGATCACAGCCAACCGAAATATAGCAATAGCTCTTGGTTTGCCATGCTATTTACCGCAGGTATGGGTATTGGCTTAATGTTCTTTGGTGTTGCTGAACCTGTGATGCATTATGTTTCACCACCGACAGGCGAACCTGAAACAATTCAATCTGCACAGCAAGCCATGCGAGTAACTTTCTTCCACTGGGGCCTACATGCGTGGGCAATCTATACTATTGTTGGCTTGGCTTTAGCTTACTTTGCTTATAGACATAATTTACCTTTAAAAATTCGTTCTGCTTTATATCCACTTATTGGAAAAAAAATCTATGGTCCCATTGGTGATGGGGTTGATACATTTGCAACAATCGGCACTGTATTTGGCGTTGCGACCACACTTGGCTTTGGTGTTACTCAAATAAACTCAGGTCTTAATTATCTTTTTGGTATTGAATACTCCACGACTACGCAGCTTATCCTCATTGTGATTGTGACGGGTATGGCTTCGTTGTCAGTATTTATGGGCTTAGACAAGGGTATCAAAAGATTATCAGAGATTAATTTAGGGTTAGCCCTAGTTCTTTTATTGTTTGTATTTTTTGCAAGTTCAACCATCTTCATTTTACAAACCACCATACAAAATGCAGGTCAGTATTTCTCTAATTTATTCAATATGACCTTTAACCTCTACGCATATCAATCTGATGGTTGGATTGGTGGCTGGACAATCATGTATTGGGCATGGTGGATTTCATGGTCACCATTCGTAGGCATGTTTATTGCTCGTGTGTCTGAAGGTCGTACGATCCGTGAGTTTATTGTCGGTGTTTTACTGATCCCAACGGGTTTTACCCTGATCTGGATGGGGGTGATGGGTAATGCTGCACTTTTTAGCATTCTAAATGAAGCGAATACCTCCCTTGTTAGTGCTGTACAGCGAGATTCATCTGTAGCACTTTTTGAGTTTTTACATACCTTACCATTCTCAGGTGTAATGAGTTTTATTGCGACGATTTTGGTCATGCTGTTCTTTGTGACATCAGCGGACTCTGGTGCGTTAGTGACAGATTATTTAACTGCGAAATCTGAAAATTCGCCGACATGGCAGCGTTTGTTTTGGACTACATTAATGGCTGTCCTTGCCATTGTACTTTTATTCGCTGGTGGTTTAGGTGCCTTGCAATCAGCGACCATGTTGAGCGCATTACCGTTTACATTTGTGATGCTTTTGATTTGCTGGGGCCTGGTAAAGGCACTGCATTTAGATGCAACAAAAATGCAGGCATTACAAGATGCGCGTATTACCCCAAGGGCAATTCAAAATCCAAGAAGTTGGCAGCAGCGTTTAGGCCTTATCATGCATTACCCGCATACACGCGAAGAAGTAGAAAGGTATATTGATCAAACGGTAAGACCCGCTTTTACAAATTTGCAAAATGAATTTAAGCGCCGTCATCTAGATGTATCTATTCAAAATATTGATGATGGTCTGCAATTACGTGTAAACCATCAGGATGAGATAAATTTTATTTATCAAGTCGTGGTGCAAGAGAAAAATACGCCTAGCTTTATGATGGATTCGAAAGAAACTCAGCAGGACTATCAAGCTGAAGTATTTTTAAGAGAAGGTGGGCAAAACTATGACATTATTGATTGGACACAAGAAGACCTTTTACAAGATGTGATTGATCAATATGAACGACATTTGCACTTCTTAAATTTAGTTCGCTCAAAAAATCAATAGATCCTCATCGATTTATAAAAAACCGCCTTCGGGCGGTTTTTTATCGTAAATCCAATACAGTTGATACTCATAACTCCTACATATGCAACATTTCAAACTATTAAAATAATTATAGAATTCGCTTGCAGATTAACCGATTTAAGTGAAGTTTTAAGTCGGTTTTTAAGTTTTTTTATTCTCTGTGGATACGTTTTGAATAACACCAAAAAGACAAAATTAAACTGTAAAATACTGATAACTATAAGGAGTAGCTAAACAATGATTTTAGTGACTGGTGGTTTAGGCTTTATAGGCTCGCATATTGCCTTGAGTTTATTGGCTCAAGGACGAGAAGTTATTATTGTCGATAATTTATCGAATGCTAACTTACAAATACTTGAAAGATTGGAATACATTTCGGGCATGTATGTGCCTTTTGTAAAACTTGATATCCGTAATACTCCCGCTTTAAATAAAGTTTTCGAACAATATTCTGTCACGGCAGTTGTACATGCAGCTGGATTTAAATCGCTTGAAGAATCTGTACTTAAACCCCTTGAATATTATAATGATAATGTCAGTTGTATCATGAGTTTATTGCGTGCCATGCAGCGTACTGGCGTTAGAAATTTAGTACATCTATCAAGCCTTGCGGTATACGGTCAATCATCAGCTGAACTCGCTGAAGATACACCATTCAATTTTACCTACCCAAATCCCTATGTAAAATCTCAACAGATGGTTGAAGAAATCATACGAGATACGGCACGTACCGATAATGAGTGGAAAATAGGCATATTGCGCTTAAGCAATATCGCAGGTGCATTTGAGCATGCTGTACTTGGCGAGTTTGTTGCACCCTTACCCAAAAATATCGTGCCGCTGGCTATGCAGGTGGGGGCAATGCAACGTGAATATATTGAATTACGTAAGCAGGCTAAGACTGAGGATGGCACAGCTGAGCGCAGTTTTTTACATGTGCTCGATTGTTGTAAAGCAGTTTGGCTCTGCTTAGAGTCTTTAGCTTCACAACATAATGTTTGTGAGGCCTACAATATTGCAGGTGAATTGATCTCTATACAACATTTATTGGATGAAATATCCGAGGTTACCCAGTCGAGTATTAAAACGATAGAGTCAACATATTACCCAAATGAAGAATTTGACCAATTGGGTGCGAATGTTGAAAAAGCCGAGAAACAGTTGAATTGGAAAGCTGATCATAGTTTGAAAAAAATGCTTGAGGATGAATGGCGCTTTTACCAACAAACCTTAAGAGGTCAGTGAGTTAGGTTAAGACATATATTTTATTGATAATTTATAAATATAGAGCTTTGCCTAATTGTGGTTCATAAGAGTTCAGCTAAAATAATTCCATTGCTGAGGCTTTATTCGTAATTTTTAACCGCTTAACTCTTTGCGATTACTATTATCAAATAAACCACTTATTATTGATAATAATTATCATTTACAAGTCTTTAACATTTACATAAACTATAACGAATGAATTGATCTACACGCTGTTATAACGTGAAATGATTTTCTAAGTTTTAAATATTTCGATAAGGAAATGAGAAGATGCAAACACGTATTGAACATGACACGATGGGTGACGTTGAAGTACCAAGTGAGGCAATGTGGGGTGCACAAACTCAGCGTAGTTTGCAAAATTTTAAAATTGGCGGTGAACGTTTACCACGTCCCATGATCCGTGCGATGGGGCTAGTGAAGAAGTCTGCAGCAATTACCAATGCTGCACTGGGGCAAATTCCTCAAGAACTTTCGGGATATATTGTAAATGCTGCTGAAGAAGTCATTTCAGGGCAGTGGGACTCACAGTTTCCTTTGGTTGTATGGCAAACAGGTTCTGGTACGCAAAGTAACATGAACTGTAACGAAGTAATCGCTAATATTGCCAACCAAAAATTAGGTAATCCACTTGGTGCACAAAAGCCAGTACACCCAAATGACCATGTCAACCGTGCGCAATCTACCAATGACTCTTTCCCAACAGCAATTCATGTGGCAGCTAGTCTGCAAATTAATGAATTATTGATACCTGCGGTCACAAAACTGCGCAATACTTTAGATGCAAAATCCAATGATTTTAAAGACATTGTCAAAATTGGTCGTACACATTTACAAGATGCAACGCCTTTAACCTTAGGTCAGGAATTTAGCGGTTATGTATCACAATTAGATCACGGTTTAAAACGTTTAAATCAAGCGCTAGAGGGTTTGTACGAACTGCCATTAGGTGGTACAGCTGTCGGAACAGGATTGAATGCTCATCCTGATTATGCTGTAACTGCAGCAGAAGAATTGGCAAAACAAACAGGCTTACCATTTGTTACTGCGCCAAATAAATTTGAAGCACTGGCAGGGCGTGATGCGGCTGTTTTTGCATCAGGCGCATTGAAAACACTTGCGGTAAGTTTGAATAAAATTGCAAACGATGTTCGTTGGTTAGCGAGTGGCCCACGTTGTGGTTTCGGTGAATTACGGATTCCCGAGAACGAACCTGGATCAAGTATCATGCCGGGTAAAGTAAACCCAACGCAAAGTGAAGCGATGACTATGGTTGTAGCTCAAGTTTTGGGTAATGACACGACAATTAATGTCGTAGGTGCTTCGGGTAACTTTGAGTTAAATGTATTCATGCCTGTCATTGCATTTAACTTATTGCAATCGATTCAATTATTAGGCGATGCGTGTAACAGTTTTAATGATCACTGTGCTGTTGGTATTGAACCAAACCGTGAAAAAATTGATCACTTTTTGCATGATTCATTAATGCTGGTTACTGCTTTAAATCCAGTGATTGGTTATGAAAATGCTGCAAAAGTGGCTAAAACTGCTTATAAAGAAGGAAAAACCTTAAAACAAGTTGCTGTTGAACTTGGACTGGTAACAACTGAACAGTTTGATGAAGTGGTTCGTCCTGAGCAGATGGTTTCGCCAAATACCAAATAAGTAAGCGTGATATCGAAAACAATATAAATTGTGATTCGGAGTAGAAACCATTTTGAAAATGTGGTTTCTACTTTTTAATTTTTGCTCAAATTAACATTTTGAACAACGCTCGCAATTGTTATTTAGCTTTAGCATTGAATTAACTGTCATACTTGTTAAAATGCCTTTCTTTTTCTGTTTTCGTTTCTATTTAACATTTGTTTGAATAAAATTTTGCAAGACAGTGTTTTATCTAAGGATTTCCCCCAATGCTCACCATTTATTTAACAGATGCCCAAAAGCAAGTTCAATTTAAAGACTATCCGGGCGAGCATCCTGTTAAATTTGTCTTAAATTTTAAAAAGATTTTTCCGAGTGTAATGGAGCTTTTGCTACCAGTATTGCCTGAAAATGAAAATCTTGATGAAATGAGCTGGGAATCTACTACCACTGATTTTGAAAAATTCAAATTATTGCTTAGTGGTTGGGGCGTGATTGAGCTACGTTTAAATGCAATTGCACAGTATAAAGACCGTGCATATGCAGACAACTTAGTTAAAAAAGCCCAGCAAAAACGCAAAGACTTTAAAAAAGCTCAAGCAAAATTACAAACAGTTGAACTTGATTATCTATTTATGCACGAAGTACATGGTTTGATCGATGCAGAATTAGTTGAATTAGGTGAAAAATTCTATCTTCCAACTTTACGTGAGCTTTGGAAACATCAAGTCCCAAGCCAAGTGCTAGAAGCCAAATTCTAATAATGTAAAAATCCTCCACTTCGGAGGATTTTTAATATCTACAGCAGAACATCAGATTTACAAGTATTTATCGCTACTTCATAGTGGTCAATGTTTGGCAACTTTTTAATAGATGGTCAAATTTGGAATGTAATTTGCATTTCATATGAATATCACTCGCCTTATTTTAGGCTCATTTACATATATCATTTCGATAAGGACTTTATAACTATGTCAAATCAGTTTATTGATCTAATTACCAAACGCCGTACGATCTATGCAATTGGTAAAAATGTAAGTCAAACGCCAGAATATCTAACTGATTTGATTCAACATGCAATTAAACAAAGTCCATCATCATTCAACTCGCAATCTTCACGTGCAGTGATTTTGTTTAATGGTGAAAATGAAAAATTCTGGGCTTTAGTGGCAGATAAATTAAAGTCTTATGCAAAAGATGAGGAAAGTGCTGCAAAAACCACTGCGAAAATGGCAAGTTTCGCTGCTGGTGTGGGTACAGTATTGTTCTTTGAAGACCTAGATGTCGTAAAAAACCTACAAGCGCAATTTCCTTCGTATGCTGAAAACTTCCCAATTTGGGCAGAACATTCTACAGCAATTGCACAATTTGCAACGTGGACAGCTTTACATACCGAAGGCTTAGGAGCATCACTTCAACATTACAACCCAATTGTCGATGAACAAGTACATGCTGAATGGGACATTCCTGCTCATTGGAAACTTCGTGCTCAGTTGGTATTTGGTTCTGTAGAAGGTGAAGCAAAAGAAAAAGCCTACATTGATGATGCTGAACGTTTTAAAGTTTTTCAATAATCGTTGAATACAACATAGTCGATGAATAGAGAAAGAGCTGCATTTGCAGCTCTGAACCGTACCGGGTTTGTCGGAGACTTTTTTATTTAAGTTAGGCCACCTGACCTAACGGGTTAATCTTATCATAGTACATTGCTTCAAAATCAAAAGGTGATACATAACCTAGTGCACTATGTACACGCTTTTTGTTGAACCAATCTACCCAATTTAATGTCGCAAGTTGTACATCCGCTAAACCTTGCCAATCTGCTTTTAAATATTCAATCACCTCTGTTTTGTATAAGCCATTCACCGTTTCAGCCAAAGCATTATCGTATGAATCACCTCTCGTACCGACTGATGCTCGTAAATTTGCTGCTTCTAAACGATTGGTATAGCGAATAGAAAGATATTGCACACCTCTGTCGGAATGATGAATCACATTCTTTGGCATGCCGCGATCATGCAATGCTTGCTCCAATGCATCGAGCACCATATCTGTATTCATCCGTGTAGATACTTTCCATCCAACAATTGCTCGTGAAAACACATCAATAATAAAGGCGGTATAGACCCAGCCTGAATGAGTTTGAATATACGTAAAGTCACTGACCCACAGTTGGTCAGGATGATCAGCAGTAAAATTACGTTTCACTAAATCATCTGCTCGTTTTTGGTCATCTCGGCTACGGGTGGTTTGTTTGTTCTTACCTCGCCAAACACCTTGTATACCTAGCTTTTTCATTAATCGAGCAACAGTACAGCGTGCAATAATATAGCCTTCACGTTTCAGTTTTTGCCAGACTTTACGTACACCATACCGACCTGAACTTTCCTTCCAAATTCGTTTAATCTCCTCAGCATGATGCAAGTCATGTAAATCTCGCTTTGCTCGATGTTCTGGATTTTCACAGAGATCTAGAGTCCGGTAATAGGTTGAAGGTGCGATCGGTAAAATTCTACAAATCGCCTCGACTCCGTACAGCTCTTTATTATTATGGATAAAATCCACCATTATTTGTGTGGGCGGTCGAGCTCCGCCTGGGCGAAAAAAGCGGCTGCTTTACGTAGAATTTTATTGGCACGTTTTAATTCTTTAATTTCACGTTCCATTTGCTTCATTTTTTCTTGGTCAGATATCTGTTGTACTTTAATAGGATTTTGCTGATCTAAATGCTTTTGATGCCAGGCACGAAGTGTTTCAGGAGTACAACCAATCTTAGGCGCAATTGCTGTGATTGCAGCCCAAGTAGAAGGATAATCTTTTTCAGATTCAATTAGTAATTGAACCGATCTTTCTCTAATTTCGGGGGTATAGTTTGGTTTTTTCATCGGAATAGTCTCTCAGAATATTGAGTCTCCGACAAACCCGGTACGGTTCACTCTTTTTATGTATAGAGGTTGGACAATGCTTTTCATCCATAAAAAAACATTGTCCGTTTTAGCTCATTGAGGATAGAGCTAAACTGGTGCTTAGAACCAACTTTCTTGCATATTTAGGCAAGTGTCATCGAGCTCATTTAATAACTGTGCTTGATGTTCAATTTCAGGAAGTTCCCAGCGTATAAAGTATTGCGCAGCTTGCAATTTTCCCGCCATAAAGTTTTGATCTTCCTCAAGCTCTGATTGCTGAAATGTGGCAACAGCCTTGTTTGCCATGTCCAGCCAAAGCCATGAGATAATAACTTTACCCATCATGTCGAGATAAAGCGCTGAGTTTGCAAGTGCTTGATCAACCTGACCTTGTATTAATACTTTGCCTAAACGTTGCGTGGTTGCTTGTACTATTGCCAGATGTTTTTGAAATAATGCAGCAAGTGGTTTCACACGTTCATCTTGAGCTTCAGCAATAGTGTTTTGCATACGCTGCATTAACAATATTAGACCTTTACTATTGTGCTGCCATAACTTACGGCCCAATAAATCAAGTGATTGAATACCAAAAGTACCCTCATGAATTGGGTTTAAACGGTTGTCGCGATAACATTGTTCAATCGGGTATTCACGGGTATAGCCCGCACCGCCCAAGACTTGAATTGCTAAATCATTGGCTTTGGGGCCATAGGCAGAAGGGAATGATTTTACCACTGGAGTAATTAGGTCCAGTAAAATAGCGGCATCTTCATTCTGATTGGCTTGATGCTCATCAATTAAACGTGCTGCAAATAAACAAAGTGCCAATGCACCTTCAACATAGGACTTTTGAGCTAAAAGCATGCGTTTAACATCTGTATGTTGAATGATGTTGACAGGTTTTGCTGCAGGATTTTTGTCTGAGACGATACGGCCTTGTGGTCGATTTTTTGCGTACTCAAGGGATTCTAAATAGCCACGATAACCAATCATCGCTGCCCCAAGTCCCACCCCAACACGTGCTTCGTTCATCATCTTAAACATATATTTAAGACCCGAACCTGCTTCACCAATTAAATAGCCATGACATTGCTCATGTTCGCCAAAACTTAATACGGTTGATGTTGTACCACGGTAGCCCATTTTATGGAGTAGGCCAGCAAGATGTACATCATTGTGTTCGCCTAAAGTGCCATCTGCATGCGTTTTAAATTTTGGCACGATAAATAAAGAAATACCTTTTACACCTTGTGGTGCATCTTGTATTCGAGCCAAGACCAAGTGAACAATATTTTCAGTAATATCTTGGTCACCGCCAGAAATAAACATTTTCTGACCTTTAATTGAATAGCTGCCATCTGCTAGTGGAATGGCTTTTGTCGTCAAATCACCCAACGATGAACCTACGTCAGGCTCTGTGAGTGCCATCGTGCCTGAGAAACGACCACGGAACATATGAGGAACGAAAGTATTTTTTTGTTCAGTGGTACCAAAAGCCTGAATGACATTTGCTGCGGCTGCTGTTAAAAATGAATATGCCACAGTAGATGGATTTGCCGACATGAAGTAAGCATTGGCAGCCATATTGATTAATGTTGGCAATTGCATGCCACCGAGTTCGTATTCATGTTGAGCGCAGAGTAAACCTGCATCGGCAAATTGTTTCCAAGCGGTTTTTACTTCAGGAATCGTCATAACTGTTTTGCCATCAAAACTTGGTTCATCATGATCGGCTTTAGCATTATGGGGAGCAAAAAAATCATTGGCGATGCCATGAGCAGTTTCTAAAATGCTATTAAAAGTTTCTACATCATGTTCTGAAAAGCGAGGGAATTGGATCAGTTCCTGTGCTTTAAAAACGTCATAAAGTAAAAAATTTAAATCTTTATCATTAATAAGCTGCGTCATGGCAATAACCTAAAATATTGTAATTGACTCGAATGCTTACAGATTAGCAGTTGCCAGCTAGCCTTAGGATTGTCAATATTGACACTTATAGTGTTAAAAATGACAAAACGAGTTGCTATTAGAATGAAAAAAATTGTGATTTTGGCTTTTGATGGTGCTCTGGCCTCAGCAATTACAGGCGTAGTCGACCTATTTGCTATGGCAGGTGTGAGTTGGAATCGTATTCAAAAACAAAATGTGCAACGCTTATTTGAAGTGCAAATTGCAACACAAGATGGTCAAGATATTCAATGTATTAACGGTATCAAACTGCATGCTGATCTTGCATTTCAAGACATTAATCTAGCTGATGTGTTGATTGTTCCGACCATTGGGGCAGCAATTAATGATGTTTTGCAACGTAATGAGAGATTAATCGACTTTTTAAAAAAATATCCGGTAGATCGGCTCATTGCAGGAAATTGTACGGGCAACTTTTTTTTAGCTGAGGCAGGCTTGCTTAATGAAAGACATGCAACGACGCATTGGGGCTTTCGACAAATGTTTAGTGAACGTTATCCTTTGGTCAAGTTGAACACTGATCAATTAATTAGCCATGATCAAAATATTTATTGTGCGGGTGGTGGTCTTGCATGGTTTGATTTAGGGCTACATTTGATTGAGCGTTTCTATGGTTTTGATATCGCAATTCAGTCTGCTAAATCCTTTGTCATTGATTATCACAGAGACAGCCAATTGTCTTATTCTTTACTCAAGATTGCGAAACCCCATCAAGATGAATTGGTACAGAAAATTCAAGATTATTTAGCGTGTCATTTTCATCAGAATATTGCACTGGAAGACATTGCTAAAACCTTTAACATCACAACAAGAACCTTAATACGACACTTTAAAAATGCGTTGGATGTTGCGCCAAATCAGTATTTACAAGCGATACGGGTAGAAGCAGCACGAAAGCGTCTGGAAGAAACAGATCAAGCTGTAGATTTAATTATGCAACAAGTGGGTTATAGCGACCCAAGCTCATTTCGACGATTATTCCATAAAAAAACGGGGCTAACCCCGTTGGAATATCGCCGACGATTTAGTCGACGGTTTGCAGTATAGAAAACTTAAAATTTGATCATTCATGGGCCAACACATTTTTTGAAGATTGGCGGCCATGTAAGAGGTAATATGCCAAAATACAGCTAAAAGCAGCAAAAGCGCTATATAAATACAATTGCGCATAACCTATGTAGTCAAGCAACATGCCAATGAAGTAAGGTCCAAAACCAAGTCCAGCGTCAAGGAAAATGAAGAATGTCGATGTGGCAAAACCCATACGTTCAAGTGGTGCACTTTTCACAGCGATGGTTTGACAGACTGATTGAATATTGCCATATCCCAAGCCAAGTAAACCTGCGCAGAGTAACAGCATCCAAGAACTATGCGTGATACTGAGTAAAATGAGGGCAATACCCATAATTATAAATGCAGGATAGATAATAATATTTTCACCTTTCCGATCCATTAAAGGCCCTGTAAAAGGACGCGAAATCAAAATCGCAATGGCGTACATTAAAAAGAAAAAAGAAGCTGTTTCAACTAAATTAATTTCTTTGGCATAAAAATTAATAAATGATAGTACGCCTGAATAACATATTGAGGCGAATAACATGATTAACGAAATGGGTACTGCATTAGGTTCGACAAATTGAGAAAACCAGTTTGGCTTTTTCATAGCGACAACAGTTTCGATCGCTTTATTTATTTTAGGTAAATCAGGAACTTGTATCAACCAAGCTACGACTAAACAGCATACGGCAATGACCGTTGAAACAACAAAAATGGATTGGTATCCGACATTGAGCATCATCCAAATAGCAAGGAAAGGGCCAATCGCCGTACCTAAAGTACTACTCATACTGTAATAGCCAATGCCTTCACCACGGCGTGATGCAGGTAAGATTTGCGCAATGATTGTACCGAGTACTGTTGATGCCATGCCCATCATAAAGCCATGCATAAAACGCACAAAGAGCAGCATGCCGACGCCAAAAGGGATAAAGTACAGACCAGAGAAAAGTAAGAATCCTGTCAGACCAACAATTAAAGTAGTTTTTCGTCCAAAGCGCTCAAGAAATTTACCAACCAGCAGTCGTCCCACTAACGTACCGACAATAAATAAACCCGAAATTAAACCAGCTTGTGCGGTAGTTGCGCCAAGTTCTGCTACGGCATAACCGACAATCACCACAACCAAAAGATAAAATATCAGTACCAACTGGAAATTTATGGCACTCACTAATATAAAATTGCGTGTCCATAAGGCGGCATTATTTTGCATGATCTTCACCTAATTTTGCGCATTCTAATGTCTGGATAATACGATTAAAGATACTGACTGATTGCTGTATATCATTGGGGAGAAATTGACTGATCAATGCTTTTTCAAAATGATCAATTTCAACAGAGCATTGTTTAAATAGGTCTTCACCCTGTGGGCTTAGTATTAGTTTTTTTTGTCGTTTATCTTCAGTTTCAACATGAATTAAAACATTTAAGGCTGTAAGTGCATGTACACGTTTCGCTATAGAAGGCTTTGAAACATTTAAATATTCAGCCATTTCAATGGATGTACAACCGCCTTTTTCACGAATGACAAACATAACTTGCCATAGGGAATAATTCAGTTGATATGGAAGGAGGAGTGTATTGACTTCGTCACTCATCATACGTGCGCAGCGCAATAATGAAGAACGGAATCCGAGTAGAGAATTCACAATGGTTAACTAGGGTAACTATATTTAAAGCAACTTTACGCCTTTTCATTTTAATGTACAAGTGAATGGGTAATATCCGAGATAAGTGGTCATACATAAAAAAGCCAATACGAATATTGGCTTTTTAATCACTTGAAAGATGAAAAATTAAATCTTTACATGATCGTTTTGCAGCATAGCAATGCTATTTACTCAACGGCAGCTTCGGCAGCAGCTATAGCGTGTTCATTATTTGTTGTATCGGTTTCTGCAATTTCAACACTTTCACCGTCTGCATACGCTAATTCTTCGCCGCTTTGTTGTTCAAGTTGTTGTAAATATGCGGCTAGCTCTTCATCATTCATTTCAGGTTCACCTTCAGACATCATGGCTTGTTCTTCGAGTTGAGCTTGGGCCATATTGTTCATCATGCCTTGCATATTGAGCATAACGGGTATCATAACCAGTAAATACACGATCATTAGCACTAAGTATAAACAGCCTATCACTTTTTCCGTTTGTTCAGTTGGGCGTTTAATACCGTAATTATTCTCACCCTGTGTGCCTTTGGCAGCCATCACATAAATACTGAAAATTGTGCCAACAAGTGGGATAAGAAAAACTAAACATAACCAACCACTTTTATTTAAATCATGTAAACGTCTGATAGTAATACAGATCATGGCAACAAACATTGCAATGATAGATACAACAGCTAAAACGATAGCACTAATGCCTAAGGCAGAACTAAATAGCACATCAAAACTACGTTCAGCTGAAGTAAAAACTGCAAATAGTCCGAGCGCAACAGTAATGCCTAAAACACAGCTATAGATCATACCAATGATGAATAGAGGTGGATCAGGAAATTTGAACAACACTTATAAGTGATATTTTGCTCCCCAAATGATGTTATAAACATCAATATATGGAGTATTTTATGACACGTAGACCAAGAAGAAATCATTCAAATGACTTT
>NZ_VPDH01000060.1:0-23281 GCF_013417785.1 Acinetobacter sp. YH12227
TTTTAACAATAATATTTTAAGTAATGAACAACAAAGATATTTAATACGACATTCCATGTCGTATGGCTTACGCCAGTCGCTTATATCCTCGTGCTGAACCACGAGGTTTTACGCTCCAAGTGATAAAGTTGATAACCGCGCATTGCCCAAGGGTCGCGTTCTGAAATGACTACTTTTCCATTTCGTTTAAATACGCAGCTTTCAGTAAACCAAGCAGAACAAGCGATTATTGATGCAGCACTACGTAATCGGATTATTGAATTCGAATCTGGCAGTGCTATTTTAGCTGCGTCAGGTGTACAAATTTTGGATGAAATGGCTGTTGTGTTGAATCGTGTGGGTGGTAAGAAAGTCAGGATTATTGGTCATACAGATAGTTCAGGTAATGCAGAGAAAAACTTGAGTTTGAGTCAGCAAAGAGCAAATGCAGTAAAAGATTATCTGATTTCAAAAAATATTGCCGCGGCTAGTTTAAGTACGGATGGCATGGGATCGAATAAACCAGTCGCTGATAATGCAACCCCTGAAGGTCGAAAGAAAAACCGCCGTATTGAATTTGAAGTACTTTAATCCTTTAAATCAGATGGTCTTGAGCCCAGTGAATGACACTGGGCTTTTTATTAGAGGCTGATTTAATCTGTTAAATCTCTACATTAATTGATGTATTAAAGAATAAATAAAATTAAAATACATAACATTTCTCTATAAAAGTACGGTAACAATTAGATAAAAATATTAGTAGCTTATCGTATAAATTCAGGTTAAAACATAATGAGCAGTTTCAGGTATGCACTTCATATCGGCTGTGAACCGTGACGTTTCCTAATTAAAGAATGTTGCCGTTTTTATAGAATTAGGAAAGGTTGCTGATAAAAGTTCTGCATAGATTTGCAGCATTAGAACAATGTAATTATGGATAAGATCGGGAGCAATGAATGCTTGGCAATATGATGTTTAAACCGCTTTTAATTAGCAGCATGATTGAACATGCGGGTCGTTACCATGCAGATAGTTTGGTAATTTCGAAGAATACCGATACCACAATTACGGAAACCACTTGGGGCAAAGTTCATGAAAACTCTAAGCGCTTTGCAAATGTTTTAGCATCATTTGGTTTGGATCTTAGTGATCGTATTGCAACCATTGCATGGAATAATCACCGCCATTTAGAGTCTTGGTATGCCATTTCAGGCAGTGGTTACGTCTGTCATACTATTAATCCACGTTTGTTCCCAGAACAACTTATTTTTATTATTAATGACGCATCTGATCGCGTCATTTTATTTGATAAAACTTTTTTACCTCTAGTTAAAGCGGTTAAACCACTTTTAAAATCGGTTGAACACTATATTTGTTTAGATGCTGTTGATGAAGCAATTTCACAGGATTTTCCTGAAATTAAGTTTTATGATGAGTTAATCGCGCAACAAAATGCTAACTTTGATTGGCCTGAACTTGATGAATTGTCTGCAAGTTCATTGTGTTATACCTCAGGTACTACAGGTAATCCGAAAGGTGTTCTCTATAGTCACCGTTCAACCGTACTGCACAGTTATGCCATTAGTATGCCAGACTCACTGAATGTTTCTGCACGCGATATTATGATGCCTGTTGTGCCAATGTTCCATGTAAATGCATGGGGTACGCCTTATGCCGCGGCTATGGTGGGCTGTACCTTGGTATTGCCTGGCCCAGGCCTTGATGGTGCAAGCCTGACTCAAATGATTGATCAATATCAGGTTTCAGTGGCTTTAGGTGTGCCAACAATTTGGCAAGGCTTGATCAATGCAGCGCAGCAAGCTGGAAGTAAACTTGAAAGCTTAACGCGAAATGTTGTTGGCGGCTCAGCTTGTCCACCAGCAATGCTAAAAGTATTTAAAGAGCAATTTGGCTGTGAAACCATTCATGCTTGGGGAATGACCGAAACTAGTCCACTGGGTTCAGCAAACCAATTTAAAGCGAAACATCAACATTTATCTGATGAAGAAAAACTTCAAGTACGTCTTTCACAAGGTCGTCCACCATTTGGTGTCGATTTACGCATTACCGATGAAGAAAATGGCACCAATGAAGTCACTCGTGATGGCGAAACAACGGGTAACTTACAAATCCAAGGTCATTGGATTATCAATAACTACTTTGGAAAAACCGAATCTGCATTAACTTCAGACGGTTGGTTCGATACTGGTGATATTGCAACACTAAATGAAGATGGTTTCTTGAAAATTAGTGATCGTTCTAAAGATTTGATTAAGTCAGGTGGTGAATGGATTTCATCTGTCGATCTAGAAAACTTAGCGATGGGACATCCAAAAATTGCAATGGCTGCTGTGATTGCAGCGACACATCCAAAATGGGATGAACGTCCAATTTTAATTGCGATTAAAAAGCCAGATGTCGATTTATCTGATACTGAAATTTTGGATTACTATGCCGATAAAGTAGCGAAATGGCAGGTGCCAGACAAAGTCATTTTTGTGGATGCAATTCCCCTGAGTGGCACAGGCAAAATGCTGAAAAAGGATTTACGTGAACAGTTTGGTTCTGTACTCATGGACAGCTAATTGAGCAATAAGTTTCATCGAGACCGTAATATTGAGTCAATATTACGGTCTTTTGTATGCACAATCCTTAGATCGGTTTCTTTAATTTTTTTATCCGGCAAAGATACAATTGATAATTTATTCTTGAAATACTAATAAAAATTCTTCAATCATTTAAGTACAAGATAAACTCGCATTCAACCTAGGATACGCGTACATTTGAAAGGCTTTGACTTTTTTTAAATATATATGTTTCCCACTTGGATTTTATTTACTTTAATGGCTGCCTTTATGCAGTCTTGGCGTAATGCTTTTCAAAAGCAATTAAGTACAACGGTCGATGTGTATGGCGTAACTTTAGCGCGCTTTATATTTGGATTACCTCTTGCTGGATTATATTTATATTTTTTATATCAGCAGCAACGTATTTCAGTTGAAACATCATTTACGACTCAATTTTGGATTTATATTGTTATAGCAGGGTTAAGCCAAATTTTGGCAACCATATTAATGGTTTTGCTATTTAAACAAAAAAATTATGCTATTGGTGTTGGACTTGCGAAAAGTGAAGCGATTCTTGCGGCAATAGTGGGTGTAATTTTTCTCGCAGAGCATTTAAGTTTAATGGGCTGGGGGGGTGTGGCTATCGGTGGTATTGCCGTATTTTTACTCAGCAAAGGCAATCAAAAACAGAAACTGTCCATTTCAACTTTATGTGTTGGTATTGGCAGTGGTCTAAGTTTTGCCGTGACATCCTTGTTAGTTCGTGAAGCAAGTTTAGAATTATCCACACTACCTGTTATTCACCGTGCAGCATGGGTATTACTTAGTGTTATTGGTTTTCAATGCTTTATTATGTTGCTTTACTTGGGTATTTTTAGCCGATCAACCTTAGGCGCCATGTGGCAACGCCTTGGCTTGACGTTTCGCGTGAGTATTTGTAGTTTCCTTGCTTCTTTGGGATGGTTTACGGCAATGAGCATGCAAACCGTCGCGATTGTTAAAACGCTAGGGCAGATTGAAATTTTATTTAGTCTACTGATTTCAGCCTATTTCTTTAAAGAAAAATTAGCACGAACAGACCATTGGGGGCTTGGCTTGGTTGTGATTGCTGCCATTATGGTAATTTGGGCTTAAAATATATTATTAAGCTTTGAACATGCCAATTTTCCAAAGTACATTGGCATTTGTATATATAAATACTTTGCACAAAATAGCATGAATAATTTACATCATTTATCGCACAGGGTATGATCAATTTGAGATGTGAAGCAATAGTTAGTGCTTATAAATGAAGTGCTTAAGTTTCATAGCTATTTTTCATTTTATCATCAGCACTATTAAATGAACTCTAGTAAATGGGCCAAGAACTTTTAAGTCTGCTTAGAAAAGTACTTTAATTTTAAAGTGTTTCTTATTTCGAGCTATATATTCGCTACATAAGATTAGAATTATATTGAATGTGAAATATACAAGAATTTGCCTAAGGGAGTAATAAATTGAATAGCCTTTTAATCAGTTTATCTTTCCAGCATTTGCTCAGTATTATGGGCGCGGCGTTAGGCTGCGGTTTACTGATTGGGCTTGAACGACAACGTAATAATAATCAAGTTAAAGAACAGAGTTTTGCTGGACTTCGTTCCTTTTCAATTTGTGCGCTATTGGGAGCACTGTGTTTTCTTATTCATCTTTCAGTAGGCATCGTTGGCGCATGTGCCATTATCGCATTTAGTATTTATGGATTATTCAAACAAAAGCAGGATATTGGGTCTACCACAGAACTTGCGTTTGTTATGACCTATTTTATAGGCACACTGTGTGTGTATCAGATTCCACTCGCAGCTGGTCTTGCCGTAGTTTTAACATTAATTTTAATGGGAAAGCCTTATTTACACGGTATTGCAGGCAATTGGATTAAAGATTATGAATTGCGTGATGGGCTATTTTTATTGGCGCTGTTACTAATTGCGTTACCGCTAATGCCCAATAAACCTTTATGGGGCGCAGTTCTGAATCCTTATGTTATTTTAAAATTGCTGATTTTAATTTTAGTGGTGCAATCAGTAGCACATATCGCCAAACGCTTGTTATCGCGAAATAAAGCATTAATTTTATCTGCCGTAGCATCTGGTTTTGTATCAAGCACGGCGACAATCGCAAGTTTAGGAATGGAAGTACGTCAGGGGCATGGCGATGCCAAATCAAATGCAGGGGCAGGCTTATTTTCATGTGTGGCAACCTTATTACAATTACTCATTATTGTTGCTGGACTCAGCCTAGAATGGTTCACTTTACTCTTATTGCCTTGCCTATTGGGTATCACCATTTTAATGATTGCCGGCTTTATTTATGTTTCCAATCTTAAAAAGTCTAATTTTTCCAATTCAACAGATTTACCTAAAATTGCAGCCCCAAATACACCAGACCTTGTACTTCAAAATGATATAGATGCAGAATCAATTAATGACACTCGTATGTTTAGCTTAAAGCAAGCCGCTATTATTGCTATAAGCCTGACATTAATCCAAGCAGCAGTATACGGTCTTAATTTATTGTTAGGTGATAGTGGATTGATTATTGGTACATTGTTGGCATCTTTATTTGAAGTTCATGCTGCAATGGCAACTGTCGTCATGCAAGGTAGCATAGAAAACATGACATTGGTCTATGCAGTTATGGTTGGCCTTGCTGCACACGCTTGCTCAAAATGTATCAATGCTTGGATGACAGGTGGTACAGCCTATTTTCTGTATTTTGCACCTATACAAATCTTACATATTACTTGTGTGATTGCAGCCATAATTTATTGGGTTTAAAAATGTATCGCAAATTTTTAATAAGTTTTATTTTTTAAAATTACATGGAATTATTGAAGTTTTTTTCTAATGTGCGGATTTAAGTAGTTGAAGTTTGGTTTTAATTTGAGGCCAACTGGTTGAAATCCAGCAAATTAATGAACCGACTGTGACTAAAATTGCACCATGCCAAAAACTTAAAGATAAATTTGTCTGTAGAATAAACATGGAAATGAGCGATGAAAAAATAGGGCTAAAATACGATAACGTGACTAATATTGTGATGTTACCCTTAATAATACCGATATTCCATGCCGCATAACCCAATGCTGTGACAGTAGAAACCATTAACATTAATATGCCTGTATTTAAATCAATATGTGGAATTTCAGGAATACCATGAAAAACGAGCATTTTCTGCCAAAGTACAAAGGAAATGACTAAAAAGAAAAATGCTATGGGGTTATGACCTTGGCTATATTTACGGGTGATTACACAATAGAGTGCCCATAAACTTGCGCCTAAAAAAGCCAAAATATAATTTATTGGGTTTATTTGCACATTTGCAAAAACAGTTGCCCAGTTAAAGCTTTCATTACCAGTTTGAATTAATACTATTCCGCTTAAACTGATTGCTAAACCTATAATGACAAAGAAATTAAACTTAAGTTCTTTAAACAAAATTAAAGCTGCAATGGTTAAACTCGGCCATAAATAATTAACCAGACTAATTTCAATGGCTTGCTGTGCCGTTTGAGCTAATGCAATGGCATAAGAGAAACACAGTTCATAGACTACAAACAGAATCGTTGCAAAAAATAGATAATTGCGAGGAACCTGTTTTAAGTTAGGAATACGAAAGAGTAGCAGTAAAATGACCGCGCTAAAGCTGTACATAAACAAAACCGAGAGGTCAGGCCCAAGTGTGAAGCTGATTTTTTTCAATAGACCTACAATAGAAGACCATTGAAGAATCGCACTGAAACCAATCAGTGTTGCGAGGTTTTTGGACATGATTGCTCGAGGGTTTGATTTTTAATTGTGAAATTGAGAGTGAATGATACCGCAGTTATTTATCATCGTATTGTAACTTTAAAAATAAAATGAGCCTTGATGAATACAGAGCACATCAGCCGTATTAAAGGCTTACTGTTGTGATTATAGTGATCATGCAATAATAAAAACCACTGTAACCGCTTTAAATTATTTCACGGTTAAAGTGGTATTTTTTAATTCAGATTTAGATCTGTATATACAGCCTAAATATTACTTACTCACTCACTTGAATGGTTAAACCATAAGTGTAGTTTGCAGGTGCTGGCTTTTTGGTATTGTCTGGATTTGCTTCTGGATAAGATGCCGTGATGAGGTAAATACCATCATCGCTAAATTTAATTTCAGCTTCACCTTTCGCGTTGGTTTTCGCGTGCGGCATTTCGCGTTTTTCATTTGGCTCGTAGCTGCTAGCGCCTTTGAATACATCAAGTTCTAAGTTTGGTACAGGCTTACCGTCTACCAAAACTTGTAATTTCAGGCTTTCACCTTCGTATAACTCGCTTGGATGGGTTAGTAACTTAACTTCAAAACCTTTGTTGGTTAATTTTGGTAATGGCGATGGTTTGCCTTTCGTTATATAGCTTTCAGCAATGAAATTATTCGTAACTTCTAAAGTTTGCGCATTTGCTGGTACTTGGTCAGCAGCAATCATACGAGGAGGTTGTACATTTGCTGGTGCTGCCATCGGTGCTTTTGTAGGCTCAGCAGGGCGAGCAGCTTGCTGAGGGCTTGGAGCACGTACTGGTCGAACACGTAACCAACGACCATCAACCAATGCATATTTTACGCTATTACCTACAGCATCTTGAGTACGGATATGATAAGTACCTTCTTTAGGAATATCCATTTCAGCTATATTAAAACGTTTGAGTGTTGCAGCAGCATTGATAGGCTTTTGTTGACCATCTGGCTCAGTAACTAAATAAGTGGTTTTAAAGTTAATACCTGGAATAAAGAATTTCTCAATGGTAATTGCACTTTGGAAACTAATGCTTTGCCCAGCATTGGTATCAAACACTTCAGGCAGCAAAAAAGGACTCATGGTATGAGCATGGCTTAAAACCGGAAGCGAGGTTAGTAAAGCAATTTTTAACCAGTTATTCATTTTCCGCACTCTTAGGAAATAATATTTAAGATAATCCGACTTAATCTACTTGATAACTACAATCATTATCAATAATAATTCAAAAAAATATTTCGGAGAGTCAGTATGACTTCTGCTGCAAAAAAATCTTACCCACTTCGTAAGGCATTTCGTCTCACACCATTGGTTATGGCGCTGGCACTGATCTCTCCTTTACAAGCGAACGCTGCTGATAAATCAGCGTCAGCTATACCTGCTGAAAACGAAGCACAGTTAACGCATCGATTCCATCGTGACCATATCCTCGGTACATCACTCGATGTCATTATTACAGGTGTGTCTAAGCAAGATGCAAATCTAGCTTTAGATATTATGCAAAAAGAAATTGCAGCTTTAGATCAAAAACTTTCTGTATGGCGCGCAGACAGTGAAATTTCGCTTTTAAATCAAACTGGCCATGCAAATGATGCTTCACCAGAACTGATTGAAGTGATTGCAGCATGTGAAGTATGGCGTGATAAAACATGTGGTGCTTTTGATGCACGTTTAGGTCAATTGATTGCGCTTTGGGAAAAATCTCAGGGTGTTGTACAACTCGATGATGAAACACGTGCTGGTGTACTCAAAGAACTTCAAGCAGATGCGGTTCAAATAAATCAAGAAAAGTCTGCGATTCAGTTAAATGTAGATGTCAAAATTGCGCCTGATGCCTACGCTAAAGGTTATATCATTGACCGTGCTTTAGTTGCAGCACGTCAAAAAGTTCCAGCAATTGCGGGAATATTGGTTGATATTGGTGGTGATATTCGTGTTTGGGGAAATGCACCGCAAAAGCAAGGCTGGAGTATTGGTGTTCAAGATGCGTTTAACCACTACGATTTGGCCGTGCCATCACAAGTTTTAAACTTGAATGATCAAGCTGTCGCTTTTTCAGGAAAAGGTTACCGTACACTTGCAGGTCAAAGCCATTTACTCGATCCAAAAACAGGCATGCCATTGCAGCAAGTAGAACAATGTGTGGTGGTTGGTCAATGTGCTGCAGATGCAGATGCTTTGGCTACAGCTTTAGCTGCAATGACACCTGCTGAAGGGATTGAGCTCATTGAAAGCTTAATTGGTTATGAAGCACAAATGACCTTGTCAAATGGCGATACTTTCCAATCAGCTGGTTGGAATAATTTGCTGCAAGCCCAATCACCTGAAATGCTCGCTGTTGCGGCTGGTTCATCTGCAAAGTGGCCTGCAGGTTATCAAGCTGTCATTGATTTAACTATTCCAAAAATTAATGTTGAAAAATATCGTGCGCCCTACGTTTCTGTTTGGGTGACAGATGCCAACAAAAAAATTGTGCGTACTTTAGCCGTATGGGGTAAAGATGAGCGTTGGATTAATTCAAACTATGTCTGGTGGAAGCGTTACGGCCGTCAAATGACCAATTTAGATGCTGTAGCGAAGCCATCACGTCACCCTGGTAACTACAAACTTGCCTGGGACGGTAAGGATGACAATGGTCGCGCGGTTGCTGCGGGGCAGTATATTGTCCACATTGAAACCACACGTGAACACGGCGACCATTCTTATCAAACGATGAATTTGAATGTTGGGAACAAAGCAAGTAAACAACGCTTAGCTGCACAAGCTGAAATTGGTGCTGTAAATCTGAACTTCCAAAAAGTTCATTAATAGAGTTGGAATAAGGTTTATATAAGTGTACCAACGTCGAGATTTTTATCGCCATGCACGCTATGTGCATGGTTGGCTATCAGCTTTTGCTTTTCTGATATTAATGTTTTTCGCTTTGACGGGTTTATTTCTGAACAATCCAAATTGGTTTGAACCCGCAAAAGCTGAAAATACTGTGACTGTCAGCATGACACCCGACTTGCTTGCTAAGGTTAAAGGAGAAGAAAACCCAAGTACGGATATATTGAACTTTGTACGTGCAGAACATACGTTAGTTGGGCGCTTCCAAAGTAGTGAAGTGCTGGATGGTGAAGTGATGATTCGCTTAGAAAGTCCTGCAGGCTCTACAGATGTCTGGGCAATGCTCGATACTGGTGAAATTGAAGTCAGCAGTAAACCTGCCTCTACTGTATCACTTATCAATGATTTACATCGTGGTAAAAATGCGGGGACGGCATGGAGCTGGCTCATTGATATTAGTGCCATCACTATCCTAATTTTATCTATTGCAGGTTTTATCTTGTTCTTAAGTATCAAATCGCGTTTATTGACACATTTGTTGTTAACAGCAGCAAGTTTAGCGGTATTGATCTTATTCATTTGGATAGCGGTGTAGGTGCATTGTGATGACACAAGCAGTATCAACATTGCTAATA
Organism: Acinetobacter sp. YH12227; assembly: GCF_013417785.1. Taxonomy (NCBI): domain Bacteria; kingdom Pseudomonadati; phylum Pseudomonadota; class Gammaproteobacteria; order Moraxellales; family Moraxellaceae; genus Acinetobacter; species Acinetobacter sp. YH12227. The sequence goes on from NZ_VPDH01000060.1 coordinate 9,818, forward strand.
TTCTTTTCACTGTTATTGATTCTTTATCTGATTGCAATTGTTGTCTTAATGCTACAACGCATTCGAGCGAATCAGTTAAAGTTAATTTCTGCAAATACTTTGCTAATTGTATATGCAACCCAGTCAGGTCAGTCTGAACATCTCGCTATCCAAACCGCTGCACAATTGGCTGAAGCAGGTGAGCAAGTTCAATTACTCAATATTGAGCAATTAAGTGCTAAGCAATTACAAACTGCAAAGCGTGTGATTTGGATAGTCAGTACTTATGGTGAGGGTGATGCACCAGATCAAGCGCAACATTTTGATCATCATATATTGAAACAAAATCTTGATTTAGCTCATCAAAGTTATGCTGTTCTGGCTTTAGGTGATCGTCGATATGCTAACTTTTGCGAGTTTGGCCATCGACTGAACCAGATGTTGCAACAGCATAAGGCCACACCTTGGTTTGATCTCGTAACTGTTGATCAGCTTTCACAAGATGATTTACTGCATTGGAATAATCTGCTGGCACAGCAGTTCCAACATGATTTTGCTTTGAGTACACCTGTGCGTGAGTGGCATGCGATACAGCTTAAATCACGCCATTTATTAAACCAAGGTAGTCAGGGTAATGCCTTGTACCATCTTTGTTTTGCTGTTAGCCCAACTATGACATGGCAATCGGGCGATATTGTTGAAATTCAATGTGAAAATAGCAATCAAATTTTACAAGACTTTCAAGTTAAGTTTCCTGATTTAAATGCTATACAAATTGAGCAATTGCGTGATCGTAATTTACGAGACATACCTGCTCAGTTACCACAACAACAAACAGCAGAGTGGTTAGAAGGTTTTAAGCAATTACCTGTACGTGAATATTCGATTGCCAGCATTCAGTCAGAAGGTCAACTTGATTTAGTGGTTCGACAAGAGATAGACGGTGCTGAATTGGGACTCGGTTCAGGCTTGTTAACTCAAGGGTTGAAATTGGGGCAAAGTATTCATGCTTATGTGCGCTGTAATCAGAGTTTTCATCTGTGCAAGGAAGCTCGACCTGCGATATTTATTGGTAATGGTTCAGGTATTGCTGGTTTGCTTGCGCATTTAAAACAGCGTATAGACGATGTACAGTATCAAAACTGGTTGATATATGGTGAGCGACAATCGGCTTTTGATCGCGTATTTAGTGAAGATTTAGAAACTTGGCAACGCTTAGGTCAAATTACGACTATAAATCGCGTTTTCTCTCGTGATAAATCGTCAGAAAAATACGTACAAGATGTGCTGCGTAATCATGCCAATGAATTTAAACATTGGGTTGAACAAGGGGCATGTATTTATCTCTGTGGTAGTTTAAATATGGCCCAAGGTATTGATGATGCTTTAGTAGAAATTTTAGGTGCTAAACAAATTAATGCCTTACGTAAGGTCGGTCACTACCGACGAGATGTGTATTAATGCTTAGCTAGATTGACATAAATTCTATTTATAAAATCCTCCATCGATGGGGGATTTTTTTATGGCCATCTGAATAATTATCGGCAATCACATATTTTTTAATAATTAAGATGTCTTGCACGAAGCAAATTTCAAAATAATTAGATAGACACGGCAAAAATAAAATGCTTGGCAAAAATAAGATTGGCATGAATAGTGCATTATTTTAATGCAAATCATTCATTTAATGCTGAATTTAGCATCAATTTAGTTCACGAATCACGATAAAAGAAATTGAGATTGGGTATTTATGAAAATCTATACGGAAAGACTTGAGGGTAATGTCGTACAAGAAAATGTCGCGGTAGTTGAACTGACATTTGATACACGACAAAAGAGCCGTTTTCGTGCAACTTTACCTAATGGGCACGATATTGGTGCAGATTTACCCCGTACAGGCATTTTACGGCAAAAATAAAATGCTTGGCAAAAATAAGATTGGCATGAATAGTGCATTATTTTAATGCAAATCATTCATTTAATGCTGAATTTAGCATCAATTTAGTTCACGAATCACGATAAAAGAAATTGAGATTGGGTATTTATGAAAATCTATACGGAAAGACTTGAGGGTAATGTCGTACAAGAAAATGTCGCGGTAGTTGAACTGACATTTGATACACGACAAAAGAGCCGTTTTCGTGCAACTTTACCTAATGGGCACGATATTGGTGCAGATTTACCCCGTACAGGCATTTTAAGGCACGGTTCATATATCGCAACTCAAGAGGGTGATGTACTGCGTGTCGATGCCAAAGCAGAAAAACTCATGAAAGTAGAAGCACCAAGCAGCTTTGATTTATTAAAAGCAGCGTATCACTTAGGTAATCGTCACGTGCCTTTAATGCTCACCCCAACGGCGCTGTATTTTGAGCCAGATCATGTATTGGCGGAAATGATAATTGGACTTGGTCTAACGGTAGATGAAACCATGCATCCATTTGAGCCTGAAAGCGGTGCCTATGCACAGCATCAGCATGATCACAGATTAAGCCCAATTAAGGCTTTGCATCATGTCCACGCCTAATGCTTCACAGCTTTTAAGTCTGTTGACTTTGTCCTCAACGGCACTACCAATTGGGGCCTACTGTTATTCTCAAGGGGTAGAAAGTGCGATTGATCAGAGCTTAATTTTTGATGAAACCTCGAGCATTGCTTATTTTGAAGAAGTGCTTGAAATGCTTTTGGTACGGTTTGAGCTGCCCGTTTTGAAACGCCTAATAATATCTTTTGATCAGCCTGAGCAGTTTGAATACTGGGCGCAGTTATATAGAGCGAGTCGAGAAAGCAAAGAGTTATTGGCTGAATCACAGCAATTGGCATTTTCATTAAATGCGTGGATTCGTGATGTGCTGAAAAAGCCTGTGAAATTAAAAAAGCAGATCGGTTTCGTACCCATCTATGCGCATCTTTGTGGACAACTCGAACTCGATGTTGCAGAGGTTTTGACTGCTTATACCTTTACCCTACTTGAAAATCAGGTGTTGGCTGCCGTGAAAACTGTACCACTTGGACAGATGAGTGGACAACGGATTTTATGGCATGTGCATGGGCTGATTCCAGAGGCAATTGAACGTGCTTTAGCACTGCAAGATGCTGAACTCAGTAGCGCCTTACCTAATTACACCATGCTCAGTATGGCACACGAAACTCAATATTCGCGATTATTTAGATCTTAAAAATAAAGGACATTTCACATGACAGAACGTAGCCCATTACGCGTAGGTATTGGCGGTCCAGTTGGTTCAGGTAAAACAGCGCTGACTTTAAATTTATGTCAGGCACTGCGTGAAAAATACAATATGGCGGTGGTGACCAATGATATTTATACCAAAGAAGATTCCAATTTTTTAACACGCCATGAAGCGATGTCACCTGAGCGTATTGTTGGTGTAGAAACAGGTGGTTGCCCGCATACCGCAATTCGTGAGGATGCGTCCATTAACCTCGCGGCTATTGATGACTTGTGCGAAAAATTTGATGGTCTTGAACTGATCATTATTGAAAGTGGTGGTGATAATTTGGCAGCAACATTTAGCCCGGAACTTTCAGATTTAACCCTGTATGTTATTGATGTTGCAGGTGGAGAGAAAATTCCACGTAAAGGCGGCCCTGGTATTACCAAATCTGATTTATTAATTATCAACAAAACCGACCTTGCGCCAATGGTTGGAGCAAATTTGGATGTGATGGATCAAGACGCGAAACGTATGCGCGGTGAAAAACCTTTTCTATTTTCCAATATGAAAACTAAAGATGGCTTAAATGACATCATTAGTTTTATTGAAAAACAAGGTTTGTTTAAAGCATAAGGGGCATCCACTATGAAGTTATTATTGCAAAGAATTACATTCACATCGTTGGCATTCTTTCCCTTGGCAGCAATGGCACATCCAGGCCATGAGCATAGCCATAATAGTTTTATCAGCGGTTTTGTCCATCCATTTACAGGGCTTGATCATCTGATGATGGCGTTAGCATTTGGTGTATTAATATGGACTGCCCACCAGCGCTGGAAATGGGCCGGCCTATTTGGTTTATCTGCCGCAATGATTGTCGGCTTTATGATCGGTGCACAATTTCACTTGGCAACAGCAATTGCTGAAAACGGCATTATTGCGTCGCTAATTGTATTAGCTGTTGCTCTTTGGACCAAAACCAATAAAGCCGTTCCTTTTATTGCTGCACTTTTGGCCGGTTTTCATGGCGTTGCACATGGTACGGAACTTGGCCAAAGCGGTCAGGCAGTTTTGCTGGTCACTGGTATGGTGACGGCGATGGCATCTATATACGGATTCGGTTTGCTCGTCGGCGCATTTATTCAAAAATATGTGCCTTATGGTAAGCAAATGATTGGCGCTCTGGCAGCTATTGTTGCTGTAATTGGTTTGGCTTAATGCCTCATTCATCTCAAAAAAACGGAGATGCAAATGAATGATATGGCATTAAGCGAAACAAAGCTTAAATCGGTACTACAGCAGCATAACAACCAACTGTGGTATGCCTGTTTGGAACTTGGTTTTGCCTATCAAGCACAGTCAAATCGAACCGTATTACAGCATCGCAAGCATCATGGGCCTGTACGCGTTCAGAAGATGTTGTGGCCTGAAAAAACTGGTATTTGCCATGCCATTATTGTGCATCCACCAGCAGGAATTGCTGGCGGAGACCATCTGACTTTTGATATGAAAGTTGAGGCGAATGCGCATGCGTTAGTTACCACGCCCGGTGCAGGAAAATGGTACAAAACCAATGGTAAGCAAGCCTATCAGCATATTCATATACATGTCGCAGCACAGGCGACATTTGAATGGTTACCGCAAGAAACCATGCTTTTTGATGGTGCCAATGCTGACTCTGAAACACATATTCATCTAGATGAAATGGCCAGTTTTATTGGGTGGGATATGTTGGTCATCGGTCGACAAGCACGTGGTGAAATCTTTCAGCAAGGGCAATACCAAAGCAAATTTAGGCTGTATCGTGCAGACAAATTATTGGTTGCAGATAGTTTAAATTTTAAGGGGCAGGATCGGTGGCTTACATCCTGTTTAGGTATGAATGGACATGCTGTGATGGGAAGTTTCTGGGCAGTAGCACCATCGCATTTAAGGCAAACAACATTACTGGCTGAACATATCGAATTAATCCGTGAATTGATTATGCGGATGAATCTAGCGGTGACTTTAACCCTGTTAGATGATGTGATTTGTGCACGTTATTTAGGCGATGATGTACGTGAATGCCATGATGCTTTTGCAGCAGTCCGTGCCCGTTTAAGACGCTATTGGTATGACCTAGCAGAAGAATTTCCACGGATTTGGCGCACTTAAGTTTTGCCATCATTGGAAAGTAGATAGGTCTAGCAAGATTAATAGATTAAGTGTTCATTTTGCCTTTGGGTTAGGACACTAAAAATCAAAACGTGCGAGAGCGAAAGAAGAATTTGCACGCATTTTGCATTCTACATTTTAGAAGATTAGGAAATTGTTATGGAACTTAATCCAACTGAAAAAGATAAATTATTAATTTTTACCGCAGGCCTTGTTGCTGAGCGTCGTAAAGCGCGTGGATTAAAATTGAATTATCCAGAATCAATTGCATTTATTTCAGCAGCACTGCTTGAGGGCGCACGCGATGGCATGTCCGTGAGCGAGTTAATGCACTACGGCACAACCTTGTTGAGTCGTGATGATGTCATGGATGGCGTGGCAGAAATGATTGCAGAAGTACAAGTCGAAGCTACTTTTCCAGATGGTTCAAAGCTGGTGACTGTTCATCAACCAATAGTCTAATAAAAAGGAGTAAGCCATGATTCCTGGTGAAATTATTACGCCTGATTCAGACATTGAAATGAATGTCGGACGAGAAACACTGAAAATGCGTGTTGCTAATACAGGCGATCGACCAATTCAAGTCGGCTCACATTTTCACTTTGCCGAAGCCAACGATGCTTTGCAATTTAATCGAGAGCAAGCCAGAGGCTATCGACTCAACATCGCTGCAGGAACAGCGGTTCGTTTTGAACCGGGGCAAAGTCGAGATATTGAATTGGTTGCACTTGCAGGTAAACGTGAAGTGTATGGGTTTGCAGGGCGTGTTATGGGTAAATTGGATTAACTATTTTTATGCTCAAGTGTCTTGTTGAACAATTAAATTGTTGTTAGTAATAAGTTCAATAAGTACATGAAAAAGCATAAGAGAATTAAATGTTAATAATGAAAATACGCCCAGCAACTGTTGATGATGTTGAAGCTATCGCTGCTGTTATTGAACCTTTTGTCGATGATGTTGTCGTGACTGAAGAAGGACGTGAACGCTTTAAACCAGATATGTTGAAAAACATCTTCCAACGACCACTTATTCATTATTTTGTTGCAGAAATTAATGAAAAAATCGTAGGAAATTTGGCGTATGTCTCTCCATCACATGTCATGCATTATTTCTTAAAACCTGAATATCACGGTCAAGGTTATGGTCGACAAATGTGGGACTTTTTAGAGCAAGAAATACTCAAAAATGATCCCAATATAATCACAATAAATTCAAGTCATTATGCACTCGATATTTATAAAAAATATGGATTTGAAGTGATCGGTGCGCTAACGGAGAAATGGGGTATTCAATTTATTCCGATGCAAAAGCTGCTAAAGCCAAAAAATCTAGAATAGGAAATACATCAATGAAAATGTCTCGCCGTGCTTATGCGGAAATGTTTGGCCCTACAGTAGGTGATAGAGTTCGCTTAGCTGATACAGAATTGTTTATTCAAGTTGAACAAGACCTCACGACTTATGGTGAAGAAGTTAAATTTGGCGGTGGTAAGGTCATTCGGGATGGTATGGGGCAGTCACAATTATTGTCTGATGAGGTCGCTGATACCGTCATTACCAATGCTTTAATTGTCGATTGGTGGGGTATTGTCAAAGCCGATGTTGGACTTAAAAATGGTCGTATCTGGAAAATAGGTAAAGCAGGTAACCCTGATATTCAACCTGACATTACAATTCCTTTAGGTGCAGCAACTGAAGTCATCGCAGGTGAAGGACAAATCTTAACGGCGGGAGGGATTGATACTCACATTCATTGGATTTGCCCACAACAAGTTGAAACAGCACTAATGTCAGGCACAACTACAATGATTGGTGGTGGTACAGGCCCCGCCGCAGGAACATCTGCAACCACAGTAACTCCAGGCCCATGGCATATTGCGACCATGCTACAAGCCATTGATGATTTACCCATGAACATTGGTTTGTTAGGTAAGGGCAACTTGAGTCAGCCTGAACCAATCGCTGAACAAATCAAAGCCGGTGTGGTGGGTTTAAAATTGCATGAAGACTGGGGATCGACGCCAGCCGCGATTGATAACTGTCTAAGTGTGGCGGATCAATACGATGTACAAGTTGCAATTCACACAGACACACTAAATGAAAGTGGCTTTCTAGAAGAAACCTTAGCAGCATTTAAAAACCGGACCATCCACACTTACCATACTGAGGGTGCGGGCGGTGGTCACGCACCAGATATTTTAAAAGCAATTGGTCAACCCAATGTTTTACCATCTTCAACCAATCCCACACGTCCATATACCGTCAATACCATTGATGAACATTTAGATATGTTGATGGTTTGCCACCATTTAGACCCTGCAATTTCTGAAGATGTTGCTTTTGCTGAAAGTCGGATTCGCCGTGAAACTATTGCTGCAGAAGATATCTTGCAGGATATGGGCGCAATTGCCATGATGTCTTCAGACTCGCAAGCGATGGGGCGTGTCGGTGAGGTTATATTACGCACTTGGCAGACGGCACATAAAATGAAAGTGCAGCGTGGTTCACTCGAAGGTGATAATCAAAATCACGATAACAATCGTGTAAAGCGCTATATTGCTAAGTATACAATTAACCCAGCAATTACCCATGGTTTAAGCCATGAAGTTGGTTCGATTGAAGTTGGTAAATTGGCCGATATAGTGTTATGGAAGCCTGCATTTTTTGGTGTTAAGCCTTCAATGATTATTAAAGGCGGAATGATTGCAGCTGCGCCGATGGGTGATATTAACGCTTCAATTCCAACGCCACAGCCTGTGCATTATCGTCCCATGTTTGGCGCTTACCCACGCGGCGTACATAACACTTGCATTACTTTTTTATCGCAAGCCGCTATTGATGATGGCGTTGCAGAAAAACTGAAATTAAATAAGTTAATTTCGCCTTGTAAAGCGACTCGTAATATCTCGAAAGCAGACATGAAGTTAAATACCTATTGTCCTGTGATGGAGGTTGATCCTGAGATTTATGAAGTAAGGGCAGATGGCGTGCATTTGACTTGTGAGCCTGCGGAAGTATTGCCAATGGCGCAGCGTTACTTCTTATTTTAATCATTTCCAAAACACTATTTCACAAAGCCTTTCTGAATATGAAAGGCTTCTCTTTTTTAAATTTTAGTATTTTTGAAAAGTAAATAATCTTTAAAATATGAAAATACGACTACCTCTATATGGGCTAACAATCCAAAAAATGTAAAATTTAATAATTTATGATTATACCCATCTACCAATAAGTGTAAAAAAACAAATGAAATCATGATTCCACAGGCAAGTCTTAAAAGATTAATGCAGATATCAAATAAGCCAAGGGAAAGTTTTTTTAATAAAATTTTATGTTTTAAATTAAAGAAATAAAAGAAAAACCAAGAAACTAATCCTATGATAAAAAGTATAATTAAGTTTAAAATATTTGGTGTTTTAAATTGATCACCGTAACCATTAATTAGTTTTAATATACCAGAGCCACCTGTAGAAATATAAGTTATTATCATTAAGATAAATGTACTCAAAAATGAAAGAAAAAATTCTAAAGTAAAAATATTAATAATTTTTTATGTTTTGTATTCATTAGACAGTCCAAAGAAAAAATATTTTTTAGATATTAAATTTATAAAGTTAGATGCTCAATATGCACGCGTCATGAGTTGTCGTTCCTTTAGAAAGGAAATAAAACTTGTATACTAAGTTTTGGCGCACTAATTGCTTAATCCATTCTAATTTTTGACTGTTTGATATAACAAATTAGGAAATGGATGTGACAGCAACATATTTACGTGGGCAAGACCTGATAGACCAAATTCAACAACAAGACTATTCCAGAGATCTGATTGGCTATCATGGTGAACCACCCAAAGTGGAATGGCCAAATGGCGCTCGTGTCGCGGTTCAATTTGTATTGAACTATGAAGAAGGTGGGGAAAACCATGTAGAACATGGTGATGCAGGTTCAGAACAGTTTTTGTCAGATATTATCGGCGCGGCCAGTTTTCCAGACAAACACATGTCGATGGATTCCATGTACGAATATGGCTCACGAGCGGGCTTTTGGCGCATTCACCAAGAGTTTCAAAAGCGCCAACTTCCCATGACCATTTTTGGTGTGGGTATGGCTTTGGCACGCAATCCCTACATTGTGGAAGCCATTAAAGCAGCTAATTATGACGTTGTGTCACATGGGCAACGTTGGCTGCATTATCAAGATATGCCAATAGAACAAGAACGCCAACATATGGATCAAGCTATTAGCTTGCTTGAAACGCTATTTGGTAAAACACCAATCGGTTGGTATACCGGACGTGATAGCCCGAATACGCGAAAGTTACTTGCCGAATTTCCACAGATTAAATATGACTGTGACTATTATGGCGATGACTTACCATTTTGGAGCACAGTGACAAATGCAGAAGGTGTAACACGTCCACATTTAATTATTCCATATACACTTGAAAGTAATGATATGAAGTTTTGCTCGCCAGGTGGTTTTAATAGTGGTGAGCAATTTTATCAATACCTTAAAGATGCCTTTGACGTGCTATATGCCGAAGGTGAAACTGCGCCAAAAATGCTATCTATTGGCATGCACTGTCGTATTTTAGGGCGACCAGGACGCTTTAAAGCACTACAAAGATTCTTAGATTATGTTCAATCACATGAAAAAGTATGGGTTTGTCGTCGTGCCGATATTGCAGAACATTGGATAAAATACCATGCACCGTAATAAGAAAAAATAAAGAAGAAAGAGAGGCTTAGTGCCTCTTTTTTTGTGCCTATAAAAAGCAATTTGTATAAAAAATAGTGGATTGGCATTGATATTGCAAAACATGTTTTGAACGAACATTAAATATTTTTAGGCGATTTAATAGTGCAACTTGTTGAATTTAATCAAACATCCGTAGCCGATGTGAAAACATTTTTAAAGCACTGTGTGCAAATTGAAAGCTGGGCGAATGAGCTACTCAGTCACCGTCCGTATGCATCTTTAGATAGTATTTTGGAACATGCGGCTCAAGCCGCTCGTACATGGTCATGGGACGAAATTAAATCTGCTTTAGACAATCACCCGCGTATTGGTGAAAAAAAAGCCCAAGCTGAACTTTCTGAATTAGAAAAGAATTTTTCCAACCGTGAACAATCCGCTATTTCGGCCGATGAAGAAACACAAATGGCATTGCTCAAAGGCAACATCGCTTATGAAAAAAAGTACGGCTATATCTTCTTAATTAAAGCTTCAGGCTTAAGCAGTGAAGATGTATTACAAGCATTGCAGTACCGCCTTTTGAATGATCCAGAAACTGAAAAGCGTATCGTCCATCATCAATTGGCTGAAATTGCCTTATTAAGATTAAAACAGGAGCTAAGTGCATGATCAGCTCACATATTTTAGATACAAATCTGGGGAAACCTGCTGCCAATGTCTTGATTAAATTATTCAATGCAGACGGTATGTTACTTGGTGAAGGGCAAACCAATGCAGATGGCCGTGTGACCGACTTTGGTTTAAGCGAATTTTCTACGGGTAGCTATAGCTTAGAGTTTGCCACAGCGGACTATTTTGAAAGTCTTAATACCGAAACTTTTTTCCCGAAAGCGGTGATTCATTTCTTGGTAAAAGATGCCTCACAGCATTTTCATATTCCTTTGTTGATTAGCCCTTTTGCCTATTCAACATATCGCGGTAGCTAAAAACAGCATCATAAAACGGATCGGGGGGATATAAAAATGAGAGAACAAAATCAAACAGTTTCACCAGAACATGAATATTTAGGTGCAGGGAAAAGCCTAGCTTATGGCTTACAACATGTATTGACGATGTATGGCGGTATTATTGCGCCGCCACTGATTATTGGTACAGCCGCAGGACTTGAACCTGTACAAATTGGCTTATTAATTGCAGTAGCTTTATTTGTCGGTGGTTTAGCCACGATTTTACAAACGGTCGGTGTGAAATACATCGGTGCAAAATTACCCCTAGTTCAAGGCGTATCCTTTGCAGGTGTGGCAACGATGATTGCCATCGTCACCGCAGGTGGTGGGCTTTCGGCCGTATATGGTGCGGTTATTGTTGCTTCATTAATCGGTTTCTTTTTAGCGCCATATTTTTCAAAAATTATTCGTTTTTTCCCACCAATTGTGACGGGCTGCGTGATTACCGTGATTGGTTTGTCATTGCTGCCTGTTGCAGTACGTTGGATGATGGGTGGCAATAGCAAAGCGCCAGATTGGGGGAGTGCTGAAAATATCAGTTTGGCATTTTTAACTTTAGCCATTGTCATTGTGTTGAATATTACTCGAAACGCCACAATTCGCCGTTTATCCATCTTATTGGCAATAGTGCTAGGTACAGTGCTGGCTTATGCGATGGGCTTTGGCGATTTCTCGAAAGTCGCAAATGGCAATTGGATTCAATTCCCAAGTTTCTTTGCCTTTGGTATGCCAACATTTGAACTGAGTGCCATTATTGCCATGCTAATTGTGACATTGGTGATTATGACTGAAACTACAGCTGATATTATCGCTGTTGGTGAAATTGTCGGTACCAAAGTCGATGCTGAACGTATTACTAATGGGCTACGTGCCGATATGCTTTCAAGTGCAGCAGCACCAATATTTGGTTCATTTATGCAAAGTGCTTTTGCACAAAATGTCGGATTGGTCGCGATTACCGGTGTAAAAAGCCGTTTTGTGGTTGCAGCGGGTGGCTTAATCTTAGTTGTATTGGGTATTTTACCGATTATGGGGCGTTTGATTGCTGCTATTCCTGTGCCGGTATTAGGTGGCGCAGGTTTGGTATTGTTTGGTACAGTGGCTGCAAGTGGTATTCGTACATTAGCTAAAATTGATTATAGTGAGCAAAAGAATCTGATCATTGTGGCGACAGCAATTGCCGCAGGTATGATTCCAATTATTGATCACTCATTCTATGCGAACTTCCCAAAATGGGTACAAACCCTGTTCCATTCAGGTATTAGCTCAACTTGCCTCATGGCCATAGTATTAAATATCGTGTTTAACCATCTAAACTTTTTTAAAAGTAGAGAAGTGAATAAAACCAGCAATGTTGTTATAGATAGTCATCACTAAGCTATTCAAAATAAATAAAAAAATCTCGCATTAATGTGGGATTTTTTATTAAATAATCAAATATTGGCTTTGTTTTTGCTAAATAAATTACTCAAAACGTATTTATCGCTAGGAAAAACAATTTAATGAAATTTAAGCCTCTTTCAGCTGCAATTCTATGCACTATTTCAGCCAACTCTATCTTTGCAGCCCCAATCTGGCAAGACTTCAGCATTACTGGTTTATATGGCACCGACTACCAACTCATTGCAAAAGAAGACAAACAAACCACGGTGACATTTGAATACGCGTCAAAGCATAAATATGGAGATTTCTTCATTTTTGCCGACCGTACACATAATGACGTCAATGGCGATCAAACCTATTTCGAAGCATCACCACGATTGAGTTTAGGTGCAGTAACGGGTAAAGAACTTAAATTTGGCCCTGTAAAAGATGTATTGCTTGCAACCACTTGGGAAGCGGGTAGCAACATGGATAATTTTCTCTATGGTATTGGCTTTGACTTTGATGTGCCATATTTTCAATATGCAAAATTAAATTTATATAAAGTGAATAATGATACTAAAGCTGATGACTATCAAATGACGCTTACTTATACCATACCATTTAAAATTGGCTCAGAATCTTTCTTAGCAGATGCTTTCCTAGATTGGTCAACTGTGGAAAAAGGCTCAGCCAGTGAGATGAACTGGACCAGTCAATATAAATGGAATGTGGGGCAACATATTTCCCCAGATACACGCCTATATGTAGGCGTTGAGCATTCAGTTTGGAATAATAAATATAATATTAAAGGCAAGGATGAAAATAACCTTAGCGCGCTAGTGAAATACCACTTCTAATTAATTCGGTAAAACCTTACATCGTTACACAACACACTGTACAAGACTGAAAAGCCATCACGGATGGGGCTTTTAATTTCTGAGACAATTTTAAATTAAGGTAGGACTTACGCACTATTATTTATAGATTCTCTGTGGTAGCAGATGATTTTTATCGAGAATAAAGTCATCAATGAAGTTTTTGATAACTGGTCTAAATAATTTCTTCTGCCAACGATATACATTTTC
>NZ_VPDH01000061.1:0-22396 GCF_013417785.1 Acinetobacter sp. YH12227
TTGATGCCATTTTTCTTTATACTGTCACTGAGGCAGGTTGGACATTTGATTTCTAGAGTTATTTGCATTTCTCTATTTTATCAAAATTCAACCTGCTTTTTTTCAGCATACTTTTTGAAACACCACCAAATTATTTACGTGCTTTATTGGCAGGACGTGGTGGTTGAATTTCACGTTTTGCCGTCCAAACATCAGCAAAATCTTGTTCATTGATATTGTAGAGCTCTAGTAGCGCAAGAATGACGCCACCAAAAATCATTGGGCCCTCAGAGTTAGATTGAAACTCAAAAATTTTGCCATTGAGTGCATGCAGAATATCTTCAATTTCAAAAATACGATCTCGGCCATTACTGTCGGTTGGGTACATTTGAGTATTTAATAGAATTTTAGCCAAACTCTTTTCGTTTTCACTGAGTGCAAGGACCTCAACCAATTGATCCGTTGCAGGTGCAAAAATGACAGAGTCACGATAAATTGTGTGTAGCAGCTTTGATGTTAATTTTGGTAGAGGCTTTTCAACAAAAGGACGGAAAGAGATAGGGAAGATGACATTGTGTGAAATGCCTTTAAACATTGGGGCAATTTCTTCAACTTTATAGCCCGCGATGCCGCAGCCTATAGAGGTGATGAAGTATTTCATTTTAGGATGATTTTTTGTATATATTTTAAAATCATCAACATAATGTTGAATTTGTGAAAGTGGCATTTGTTGTAAATGCTCATTCATGGTCGGTATCGCAAAACTTTGCCCAGCCCAACCACGCCCAACACCTTTCATAGCACCAAAATGTTCAAGGGCTGTACGTGCAGCACCGCCAGCATGTTGGCCAGCCATGTTGCTACCAAAAACAAAAATTGTGTCTTCAGCTAAATCTTTAACAATGCTTTCATCATGATAGTGGTAAGTCATACAGTTTTATCTTCATCATCCTTTTATTCATGTTGCAGCTGAAAGGCTGATTGGTCAAGTATCAAAATAGGCTTAAACAGGTATGGTTCAGTTAATTTTCATCTGATATCTGGGTTGAAAACTTTTTATGAATCATAAGTTTCATCTAACTATAAATTGTCCGTCTGTGAAATTAAGCCTTGAACATAATGTGAAGAGCAAAAAGTGAAATTGTATTCATGTTGTTTGCATAAATTTAACGTTGTTTTGCATAACTTTGCCCTCATAATAAAGCTTGAGTTGAATTGTCTAAGAAGAGTGTGATGCAGGAACAGCCTTTTGAATTGGTTACCCAATATCAGCCCGCAGGGGATCAGCCTCAAGCCATTGAAAAATTGGTGCATGGGGTGGAAAAGGGCATGCATGATCAGTTGTTATTGGGTGTAACAGGTTCGGGTAAAACCTATACCATGGCTAATGTTATTGCACGTACCCAGCGTCCGACTATTGTCATGGCGCATAACAAAACTTTGGCTGCACAGTTGTATGGTGAATTTAAGGCATTCTTCCCACACAACGCGGTTGAATACTTCGTTAGCTATTATGACTACTATCAGCCCGAAGCGTATGTGCCATCTTCAGATACTTTCATTGAAAAAGATTCTTCGATTAACGACCATATTGACCAAATGCGTCTGTCAGCGACGCGTGCTTTGTTAGAAAGACGAGATGCAATTATTGTTGCTTCGGTTTCTGCAATTTATGGTTTGGGCGATCCGAATGCCTATATGAGCATGCTCTTACACATTGTTGAGGGTGATCGTATTAACCGTGATGATATCATTCGTCGCTTAGTCGAAATGCAATATACCCGTAACGAGTTAGAATTTTTGCGTGGTACTTATCGTATCCGTGGTGAAATTATTGATATTTTCCCTGCGGAATCAGATCAAAATGCCATTCGTATTGAACTGTTTGATGATGAAGTTGATTCCATTCGATGGTTCGATCCACTGACAGGGAAATTGGTTCGAAAAGTGCCACGGGTAACGATTTATCCAAAAAGTCACTATGTCACACCAAAAGATAATTTAACTCGAGCAATTGGGACGATTCGTGAAGAATTAACTGAACGACTCGGTTTTTTCCGCGCCAATGATAAGTTGCTGGAAGCACAACGAATTGAACAGCGCACCCGTTATGACCTCGAAATGATGCAGCAGCTTGGATATACCAACGGTATTGAAAACTATTCACGCCATTTATCGGGTCGTCCATCGGGTGAAGCGCCGCCAACCTTATTTGATTATGTTCCAGATGACGCTTTATTAATTATTGATGAATCACATGTGACAGTTCCACAAATTGGTGCAATGTATAAAGGAGACCGTTCACGTAAAGAAAATTTGGTGAATTATGGTTTTCGCTTACCAAGTGCGTTGGACAATCGCCCGATGAAATTTGAGGAATGGGAGCGAATTATCCCGTCGACTATTTATGTCAGTGCAACACCTGCGCATTATGAGATGGAAAAGTCAGAGCAAGTGGTTGAACAAGTGGTACGTCCAACTGGCTTAGTCGATCCTGAAATTGAAATTCGTCCAGTACTGACCCAAGTTGATGATGTACTGTCGGAGATTAATAATCGTAAAGAACTCAATGAACGTGTTCTCGTGACCACACTGACTAAACGAATGGCAGAAGACTTAACCTCATATTTAAAAGAATATGGCGTGAAAGTGGCTTATTTACACTCAGACATTGATACGGTTGAACGAACCAAAATTATTCATGAGTTACGTTCTGGTGTGTATGATGCGATTGTTGGGATTAACTTGTTACGTGAAGGCCTAGATATGCCCGAAGTTTCTTTGGTCGCAATTTTGGATGCCGACAAAGAAGGCTTCTTGCGCTCAGAGCGTTCACTGATTCAGACCATTGGTCGAGCAGCACGTAACTTAAATGGTAAAGCGATTTTATATGCAGACCGTATGACCGATTCGATGCAAAAAGCGATTGATGAAACGGATCGCCGTCGTAATTTACAAATTGCATTTAACTTAGAGCATGGGATTACCCCACGTAGTGCAGTTCGTCAAAATGTCAAAGATATTGATACTGGTGAAGTGCTGCAAGATGACGAAATTGACGAAAAAATTTCACAACAAGCGAAAGCTTTAAGTGCAGATGAACGTCATTTAATGTCAGATCCGAAACTCTTAGCGAAACATATGAACAAGCTTGAAAAAGAAATGTTAAAAGCGTCGAAGGAGTTGCAATTTGAACAAGCAGCAAGGCTACGTGATGAAATCCTTCGCTTGAAAGCACAAATGATTCAGTAATATTGTTAGACAATAATGCCATTTTGGCCTGTATTGAACTACATAACTTAGACAAAAATATGAGTTAATTCGCATATTTATTGTTTAAAGTAAATTTATATCGAAAGACATTTGATCGTAAGTTTGCATCTAAAATGAGGAAAGCTTGATGACTACAAATATTCCGAATGCGGGTTTTAAATTGGCTAAAATTGCAGTGGGTGCAGCAGTATTAATTGGTTTAGGTGCAGCGACTATGGCCTATGCACAGACCAAACCATTACAGACAGTCGAAAAAGTAGAACTCGATCGTTATTTAGGTATGTGGTATGAAGTCGCTCGTAAGCCTCTGGTATTTCAAAAAAGCTGTGACCGTGATGTGACTGCGGTTTATACCTTAAATGAAAATGGCAATATTAATGTCAATAACAGTTGTTTTGCCAAAGACGGTACCAAGAAGCAGTCCATTGGTGAAGCTTTTGTGCAAAATGCACCCTTTAATACCAAGTTAAAAGTGAGCTTTCTACCAGAATCAATTCGCTGGTTACCTATTGGACGTGGTGATTATTGGGTATTAAAAGCCGATGAAGATTACCAAACTGTTCTTGTGGGAGAGCCACGTCGTAAATATATGTGGGTTCTTTCACGTTCAGCTCATCCTGATCAAGCAGTCGTTCAAGACTACTTAAATTATGCCAAATCTGTAGGCTATGATTTATCCGATGTGATTCATACGAAACAGACAGCAAAATAGTCAAAATATTTGAACAATTGCTAAAAAACCATGCCTGTGCATGGTTTTTTATTTGCTAGAATACATGCTAAAGCGCTTGAAGTTTCAAGCGAAATCCAAATGATTGACCCCCGTATTCTAGAGGTAATAGATGTATAAAGGCGTTGCTTTGTCTGTGTTGGCATCTGTTACTTTTGGTGTTTTGTATTTCTATACGCTTTTTTTAAAGCCTATGGATAGTGAGCAAACCTTCGCGTGGCGAATGTTAGCAACCTTGCCATTTCTAACACTTTTTATGTGGTGGATGGGGGACTTAAAAAAAGTCAGTGAGATTTTTTGGCGAACCATCAAACAGCCAATTTTTTTACTGTGGTTATTGATGAGCTCATTTTTATGCACCACGCAGCTTTGGTTGTTTTTGTGGGGGCCGATTAATGGACGGGGCTTAGAAGTATCACTTGGCTATTTCTTATTGCCTTTGGTCATGGTTTTAGTCGGATGTGTTCTTTACAAAGAAAAATTATCGGCCTGGCAAATGGCAGCTGTGGTTTTAGCGGTATTGGGTGTGGGGCATGAAATTTGGCGTATAGGCAGCATTGCATGGGAAACCGTCTATGTGGCTGTGGCATATCCTATTTATTTCTTCTTAAGACGCACGTTTAAAACGGATCACCTTGGCGGTTTTTGGTGGGATCTCTGCCTTATTTTGCCTGTCGCATTTTACTTAGGCTTCATTCATAGCAATACCTTTGAATTAATGGCTGTTTTTCCACACCTGATTTTGGCCGTTATTGGACTAGGGTTTTTAAGCGCATTAGGCCTAGGAAGTTATATGCTTGCGAGCCGTTACTTGCCTTTTGTTATCTTTGGTTTATTGAGCTATTTAGAGCCAGTTTTGTTGGCATTTGCATCGATTGCCTTAGGTGAACGCGTAGAAGCCGAAGAATGGTTAACCTATATCCCTATTTGGGGGGCGGTACTGTTATTGGTGATTGAAGGTGCTCTACATTTAATCAAGCAAAAGCGAAAGGAACAGGCGTTAGCGAATAATGTGGAAAAGCTCAAAAAACGTATGGACTAAGATCAATGATATATACATTTGATAGTGTAAATCTTTCTCTAAAAAAATCTTATATTTTCAATAAAAATATAAAAAACTCTATCTCAATACTAATTTAAGTTGAAAAAATGAATCGTAGTTTTTAGTGAATTTGTCGTTTAAATGCTAATCTAAGATACTAATAAGAACCGTATTATTTGGTGATATATTCAAGATGAATGATGTTGAATAACCTGCAATATCTTATTAATATTTGTTTTATATAAAAATAAACCTAAATAGCCGACATTTTGTCATTAGACCAAGGATAGGACATGCAATTCGTTGGTATTCCATATTCATTACGCATTCAGCTGTTACAACTCGAACCACATTTGGATGAGCATTGGCAAACCGTATTAACCCAAATTTTTGCTCAACTGGATCTTGATCAGTGTCAGCAAGTGGCACAAAACGATTTGGCTCGAAAAGGCATTGTATGGAACGCGCAAAATCATAAATTTACTTTAAGCAATCCAATGAACTTGGGTATGTTACTCAAACTGCTAAATGATGAAAACATGCGCTCTATTGCACAGCATCTGGGTGAACAACTTAATTTACTGATGCAACAAACAGATAGCGTAAGTATTGCAAAGCAATTAGAAGCAGATCTGGAATTAATTCAGTCTATTGATGTTGAAGATGATTTTGAGCATCAACTTGAAAAAATATTATTGCATCGAACTTATATTTTTAATGCAGCACAAATTATTCGGAGTTTGGCATTAACTCCTCCTGAAGATATACGTCAATTAAGTGCTCATCAAGTGAAGCGCTTTATTGTTGAAGTTTACTTAAAGCAGCAACTTTTAGCAGATGGATTTCAAACATCTTTAAAAGCACAGGACATCGCACATCCAATTTTTAAATATTTTTTAGCGCGAGAGCAGCAAAGTCGACATTTTTATGTCCTTCAAACGCCGAGTGATTATTTTATTGTTGCGCCGTGTGCTCAGACGGAGTTGACATTTTCAGCACGACGTTTTTTAGAAACAGAACAATCCGAATTTTCAGATTTTCCTTTATTAAATGGCTTGGCTTTAGATATTCGAAGTTCGGTTGAAAACGAGTTTATTGAACATTTTAAAAATCAGGTCATGCTTTTAGCCGGTGCACAAGCACATGTACCCATCGATATTCAAAGTTTGATGGATCAATTTCAACAGATTAGTGATGATAAATTACTTCCGATATTGCAGCTTGATTCAACCAAGAACATTGCGTTAGCTATTGAGCGATTTGAAGAAATATTCACATTAAAAATTTTAAGCCCACTCCATCGATTATTGAAATATGAAGTTGATGACTCAAATCATTTTGACTTTATTTATTTTAGAACGATGCAAATACTTGCGCCACTCTTGATGAGCATTGAGATGTTGCGCATACAGCCTGAATTGGTCAATGATAATGAATTCGCCAAATTTGCAGATAAAATGCAGGGCTTCAAGCAATTACTTGAAAAAAGGCGCGCATTTATCTTTGCTCCGCATAATGAAGATAGTTGGGAAGATCATCATGAAATGAGTCTGCAGCTGCTAACTCAGTTGAAAACTATGCTTACAGCACAACTTGTAGAACATGAACAAATTAAAGTGACACAGGAAGATTTCAGTCCACACTCTGGGACACATGTCACGTTGTCTCGTCGACGAACCCAAATGGGGGAATATGAGTCAAACGACTTGGAACGAGCAAAAGCAGAACAACAGTTAAAACGCAAAATTTTTATGCATGCTGTGCAGATGATTCGTGATCATGCGCAGCAGTGCATCGCACTTAATTTTGAAAATTTAAGATATGAATCATCTACTCGATCCATTCATCATATGCGTCACTACGCTTGTTGTGCGGGTGACAATGGATTAAGTGCTCTACCACATATAATTCAACTGCCAAATAGTTACTTCGAATTTGATATTGAACAATTTAGAGAGTCAGTCGATGTAGACAATAAAAATGAATCTATAAAATGACGTGCTTTGGATCAAAATAACCGTTTTAAAGTTCGGACTATGGCTTGAATTTATTCGATTGTGGCAGGAAGTTGTTTATAAAATATAGGTGTGTTGTCTGATAAAGCTACATTTAGAAATTTGTGACAAAAAACATCAAAAAACCAGTTTTTAAACTTTCAGTCATAAAATCATGAAAATAATTACAACTATTTTAAAAATTTATAGTGAATATATAAGAAAATAGCCGAGCAGAGCAGTGCTTTTGGATTCATTAATTTAACGAATTCCATTACAATTATGGGGTTTTGAAATTTAGCCTAGATTTACAATTAATTAGAGGACGTATCTGTGAGCAAAGACACTATCGTTGCCCTACATGCAGAGCACCAAGGTCGCTGGAAAAACCGTGAAGAACTTGCGGAACGTATGATTGCCCTAGTGGGTCAGTTATATCGTGAAAAAAACATCGTAGCAACAGTGTACGGTCGCTCTTTAATTAACCGTTCTGTTATCCAAATTCTAAAAGCGCACCGTCGTACTCGCGTATTAGACGTTGAACTTTCTGTTGTAAACACTTTCCCAATTCTTGAAGCTTTAGCGAAAGTTGAAAACATTGGTACTGCTGAAATTGATCTTGGTAAACTTGCAGAAGCTTACAAAGCACAAGGCGGCGACATCGATGCATTTGTTGCAGACGCTGTTAAATCATTACAAGGTAGCGCTGCTGCTGTAGAACACAAAGATGTTGTTCTTTACGGTTTCGGTCGTATTGGTCGTATCCTTGCACGTTTAATGATTGGTCAATCAGGTTTAGGCCGTGGTCTTAACCTTAAAGCAATCGTTGTACGTAAATCTTCTGATGGCGATTTAGAAAAACGTGCGTCTTTGTTACGTCGTGACTCTATTCATGGTCCATTCGCTGGTACGATTTCTGTAGATGAAGAAAACGAAGCAATCATTGCAAATGGTAACTTCATTAAAGTAATTTACGCTTCTAACCCATCTGAAGTTGATTACACTGCTTACGGTATTAACAATGCACTTGTGATTGATAACACTGGTAAATGGCGTGATTCAGAAGGTCTTGCTCAACACCTTAAATGCCCAGGCGCTGCACGTGTAATTCTTACTGCACCTGGTAAAGGTGATATGAAGAACGTTGTTTACGGCGTAAACCAAGCAGATATCCTTGATGAAGATACAATCATCTCTGCTGCAAGCTGTACAACAAACGCGATCACTCCAACACTTAAAGTGTTAAACGATAAATACACAGTGATCAATGGTCACGTTGAAACAGTTCACTCGTTCACAAACGACCAAAACTTAATCGACAACTACCATAAAGCGGATCGTCGTGGCCGTGCTGCGACTCTAAACATGGTAATTACTGAAACTGGTGCTGCTAAAGCGGTTGCTAAAGCACTTCCAGCGCTTCAAGGTAAATTGACAGGTAACTCTGTACGTGTACCAACACCAAACGTATCACTTGCTATTTTGAACCTAACATTGGGTCAAGACGTTGATCGTGAAGAAGTGAATGAATATATTCGCCAAATTTCGATCAACTCTAACCTTCAAGGTCAAATTGGTTATACAAACTCTACTGAAGTTGTATCATCTGACTTTATCGGTTCACGCACTGCAGGTGTATTTGATGCGCAAGCAACAATCACTTCAGGCAACCGTTTAACTGCTTATGTTTGGTACGATAACGAAGTAGGTTATAGCTGCCAAGTATTGCGTATTGCTGAACAAATGGGCGGCGTAAGCTATCCAAAAGTTCCTGCTGAAACTAATGCTTAATTAGTTCACGCTGTAAAAAAGGGCCTCATTTGAGGCTCTTTTTTTTATCTAAAGAGCAGGGGGTAAAAACTTAAGGCATAGACGACGAATGGATTGATCAAAAGCATCAAAAGTTCTTGTTTTTTCTGCCACTGTTAGATGAGTTGTAGTCATTTATAATGAGAAAGCTGACTAAAATGTTCAAGTTTTAAGTTTATGAAATTATTAAAGAATTAAATACAAAAAATTGCAAACCCAATCGTATTATTCAGTAAAGATAGAGCTGTAAAACAATAAAAGTAAAAAGGACTTTAGTTTGCAAGTGAAACACATGCTCAGTGGATTGGCATTTATAGTGTTTGCTGCACTCATCGGTGTGTTCATCGCCATTTGGGTGTTTAAACATTTTAATATTTACATTCCGCTCGAAAATCAGAACGTTAATATTGATCTACAAGCACCTTTACAAGCTGAAGTGAAGATTCATGACGCCTTAGATGTTGATGTGACTGGGCGGGTAAATGCCGAAATACCAATTCATGAAAATTTGAATATTCCGTTGACGCAAACTCTGACACCACGTGTCTATTTTGATAATCAAGTCCCGATTAAAACCACAATTCCTGTACGCGAGACGTTAAAAGTCAATCAAAATTTGCCAGTAGACACCCAAGTAAAAGTCAAAGTTATGGGACAAAACATCACTTTGCCATTGAAAGGTGATATTCCGATTCAGTTAGATATTCCAGTTAACATAGATGTACCACTTGAGCAAAAAGTACATTTAAAATTCGATGCACCGGTCAAAACTGTACTGAAGGAAAATCTACACATTCCTTTAAATGCTAATTTAAAAACCAATATCCCAATTGAAGGGAAGTTAAATGTCCCGATTAAGACAGCGCTTAAGGCAACCGTTGATGTACAAAACACGCTGCCAGTAAAAATTCAAAAAGGCGAGTTGGTCATTCCGTTGAAAACCATGCGTTTGAATCGTGAACAGAAAGCTGCTGCGCAGTCTAAGCAGGAATAGCCTATGTGGATATTTCAAACGACAAAGCGTTTGCTGTTGAGTTTTTTTGCTGTGGTTGTATTGGTCGCCGTTTCATTTTGGCTATATTTAAATATACATGCATCTATGCAAGTGCAGGCCGATAACGCGGATATTCAGCTCTCTCATTCGTTACCGACTAAAATTTCGGTAGGGAATTATTTACAAACACAATCGATTGGTACTTTGGATACCAAAATCGCTTTAGATCGTAAGCTGCAGCTCCCGCTAAAAGGTAAATATTTAGCGGATTTACAATTTAGTGTCGACGTTCCTATTTCGGTGAATATTGATTATCTGACCAATATTCAAATTAATCAGACAATGCCATTAGAGGTGACCACAGATTTAGTTATTAAAAATAAACTTGTGCCGAAGTTTCCGCTAAAAATGGATATACCAATAAAACTGGATGTCCCATTTCACTTAAAACGAACTTATAACATTCCGATTCGAATTAATTTTAATGGGCCTGTTTTTTTTGAGTTTAATGAAAGCGTAAATTTACATGTGGTACATCAGTTTGCTCCACAGCTTAATCTAAATGACCCAATGACTATGCGTAAAATCGCGAGCTTTAACGCTACGATGTATAACTCGGAACGAAATACCAAAGCCAATTTAAAAATGGCTATGGATTTACCTTTAAAGAATCTGCATCCATAAAAATCATTTGTTCAATTCAAAAAAGCCCGATCATGGAATCGGGCTTTTTATTTCAATATGACAATTTTATTTGTTCAAAGCCTTTTTTACAGCAGCTTGAAGGGATGTAGATGGATGTCCCAATAATTGCTCTAAATCTTGGCGATCACTGTACATAGCACCCTTCACAGTATGAACATCGGCATCAACAATCACGTCAACCAGGCCTGCTGGCAGACCGGCTTGTAACAGGCCTTGGCGATAGTCTTCAGGTGCTAAGTTTTGATACTGTACTGTATTGCCTGATTCAGATTGAATTGCTTCAGCAAGATCTGCCAAAGTGAAACTACTTGAGCTAGCCAATTCATAAGTCTTTTGCTCATGACCTATGCTATTTAAAACTTTTGCAGCAGCTTCTGCATAGTCAGCGCGGGTCGCGGCACTAATGCGTCCATTTTGTGCAGCACCATAGAGCACACCCGTTTCGGCAACATGTGCAACGGCAGCAAGATAGTTTTCGACATACCAGTTGTTACGTAAGAAGGTATAGTTTAGACCACTGGCTTTAATAAGACTTTCAGTTTCACGATGTTCTTCTGATAAACCTAGTGGTGAAGTATCTGCACGTAAAAGGCTTGTATAAGCAATATATGGGACGTTTGCTGCTACAGCAGCATCAATGACAGCTTTATGCTGTGGCGTACGGCGGCCAATTTCATTAGCAGAAATCAAAAGTAACTTGTCTATGCCTTGTAAGGCAGGAACTAAAGTTTCTGGCGCATCATAATTAAAATGACGCACTTCAATACCTTGTTGCTTGAATGATACAGCTTTAGCTTCATCACGTACTAGCGTAACAATATTTTGTGCAGCAGTCTCTTTAAGTAAAAATTGAATAACGAGTTGACCGAGTTGTCCTGTAGCACCTGTAATTGCGATTTTCATTTTCAAACCCTCTGTTTGATGAATAATTGAACTTGATGGTTGAATCTTAATCTGTTAACTTACTAAATGTAAGTACGTACCAAAAAGTAAGTTAGTGACTTGAAGGAAAGAATTAATGAATACCTATGCTACAAGTAAATTGCTTGGTCAAGTTTTATCCACGGAGTGTCCTTCACGTGAAATTCTTGAACATCTGACCAATAAATGGTCTGTATTAGTGCTGCGTTGTTTAACTGAAGGGGTGCATCGTTTTAGCGAGTTAAAACAGCGCATTGAAGGCGTGAGCGAGAAGATGTTGGCGCAAACCTTAAAAATGTTAGAGCAGGATGGTTTCATCTTACGTACAGTTTATCCGGTCGTTCCACCCAAAGTGGAATATCAATTGACACTTGTGGGTTCGCAAGCAGCTGAAAAATTAATGCATCTCATTGCTTGGGTTGAAAGAACATTACCTGAAATTATTGAAGCCAAAGAAAATGCACGCAAATAACATTTCGTTATTTGAATAAATCCTTCTTTATTTAATCTGCACTGTGTTATTCATAAAACCTACATTTTCAAAAAAGGTGTGGATGTTGCTAAAAATTTGCACCAGCAAGAAGATGAATGAAATTTATAGTATTGCTGAATAATATTGTTCGAGAAATTCTTTAAAATATGGCAGAATAAGCGGTTTTAAAGTTTTTAGAGGATTGGCAAACATGCGCTTTGTTGATGAAGCAGTCATTACCGTAGAGGCTGGCGACGGTGGCAATGGCGTAGCCAGTTTTCGCCGTGAAAAATTCGTACCATTTGGTGGTCCAGATGGTGGTGATGGTGGGCGTGGCGGTAATGTATTTGTACAAGCCGACAACGACACAAGTACCCTTGTAGATTATCGTTATACACGTAAATTCCGTGCAGAACGTGCTAAAAATGGCCGCGGTGCGAACTGCTCAGGCCGTGGCGGTGAAGATACCGTATTGCTCGTTCCAGTGGGCACAACAATTGTAGATACAGAATCTGGCGATATCATCGGCGACTTAGTGGCTGACGGTCAGCGTGTGTTAGTGGCAGCAGGCGGTGAAGGTGGTTTGGGTAATACTCACTTCAAATCTTCAACCAACCGTTCTCCACGTAAATGTACACACGGCACAAAAGGTGAATACCGTGAAATTCGTCTTGAATTAAAAGTACTAGCAGACGTGGGTCTGTTAGGCATGCCAAATGCAGGTAAATCAACATTTATCCGTGCAGTTTCAGCAGCAAAACCAAAAGTTGCAGATTATCCATTTACCACAATGGTGCCAAACCTAGGCGTGGTTGATGCAGACAGTCACCGTTCATTTGTTATGGCCGATATCCCAGGTCTAATTGAAGGTGCAGCAGAAGGTGCAGGCCTCGGTATTCGCTTCCTGAAACATTTGGCGCGTACACGTATTTTATTGCACATCGTCGATGTTCAACCGATTGATGGTTCAGACCCTGCTTATAATGCTAAAGCGATTTTGGAAGAGTTGAAAAAATTCTCCCCAACACTTTCAAAATTACCAATTGTTTTAGTGCTTAACAAAGTTGACCAATTGGCTGCTGAAACGCGTGATGAATGGTGTGATCACATTCTTGAAGAGTTAGAGTGGAACGGTCCAGTATTCAAAACTTCAGGTTTAACGTTTGAAGGTACAAAAGACGTTGTTTATTACCTGATGGATCAAATTGAAGAACAGCGTGAACGTGAAGTTGAAGATCCTGAGTATGCTGCAGAAATGAAAGCATTCCGTGATCAACTTGAAGCTGAAACACGTGAACAAACCATTGCAGCTAAAGAAGCATATCGCGAATTGCGTCGTCAACAGCGTCTTTCTGGTCAAGGTGAATTTGACGATGAAGATGATGATGGTGAAGATGAAGCAGAATCGTACTACGTACGTTAATTGTTGATTTTAGAGTCAAAGTAAAAAAGTCTGAGGACAAGATGATAGAAGTGGTAGATGGGCAGCGTCAGCTTAAGGGTTGTAAAAGAATCGTTGTTAAAATCGGATCATCTTTACTCACAGCAAACGGAAAAGGTTTAGATCTGGATGCAATCTCGCATTGGGCGGGACAAATTGCAGAACTACACAATGCAGGACATGAGATCATTCTTGTGTCTTCCGGTGCTGTGGCTGAAGGGATGGTTCGAATGAATCTGGACAGCCGACCCACAGATCTACCCAGTCTTCAGGCTTGCGCAGCCATTGGACAAATGGGTTTAATACATACTTGGTCAAGCGTTTTAGAACAACGTTCTATTCGTACAGCTCAAGTTTTATTAACCCATGACGATTTGGCTGACCGTCGTCGTTATTTGAACTCTTGTGATGCGTTGCAACACTTGATCGACTGGCGTGTCATTCCAGTCATCAATGAGAATGACACTGTTTCGACAGATGAAATTCGCTTTGGTGATAACGATACTTTGGCAGCTATGGTGGCGGGTCAGGTACATGCAGACTTATTGGTGATTTTAACTGACCAAGAAGGCATGTTTGACTCAGACCCACGCTCAAATCCAGATGCCAAACTGTTTCATACGGTGCGTGCAATGGATGAAACTTTATTTGATATGGCTGGCGGCGGCGGTAAATTTGGCCGTGGTGGCATGTTAACCAAAGTTCGTGCAGCACGTTTGGCTGCTAAGTCAGGTTGTCCAACCGTGATTGCGAGCGGTGATAGTGATAATGTGCTGTCACGTGTAATGGCAGGTGAATTACTCGGTACATTATTTATTACCGATAATGACCGTGTGACTGCACATCAGCAATGGTTAGCTGCACATTTACAAACAGCTGGACGTTTGGTGATTGATGATGGTGCTGTAAAGGCAATACGTGATAATCACCGTAGTTTATTGCCTGTTGGTGTGAAAGATGTCGAAGGGCATTTTGAACGTGGTGATGTAGTGGAATGTGTTGATATTGCAGGACATCGTGTAGCTGTTGGCCGTGTAAACTTCAGTTCACGTTCGGCAGAAATCGTTAAAGGCTTGGCCTCAGATAAAGTTCATCAAGTTTTAGGGGAAGCCCGATCACTTGAAATGATCCATCGCAATCATATGTCGATTTACTAATACTATAATTGTTTTCATAAATAAAAAAAATCCCGCTTTCGAGCGGGATTTTTTTTATTTATAAATTTCTCTGATTAACACGTTTAGAGAGTTCTTCAGCGCTTTCTACACGTTCCGAATAGCGGTCTGTGAGGTAAGCGGATTGACCGCGAGTCATCAGCGTAAATTTATAGAGTTCTTCCATTACATCTACAATGCGGCTGTAGTAAGAAGACGGCTTCATTCGGTCTTGTTCGTCAAACTCAGTAAAAGCTTTCGCGACTGAAGATTGATTTGGAATTGTAATCATCCGCATCCATCGACCCAAAATTCGCATTTGATTGACGGCGTTGAAGGACTGCGAACCACCGCAAACTTGCATAAGTGCCAGTGTTTTGCCTTGCGTGGCACGAATAGCGCCAGCCGCAAGTGGTATCCAATCAATTTGTGCTTTCAAAATGGAGCTCATGGCACCATGACGTTCTGGTGAACACCATACCATGCCTTCTGACCACGCTAATAATTCATGTAATTCTTGAACTTTAGGGTGAGTAATCTCAGCATCTTCAGGTAAAGGAAGGCCTTTAGGGTGAAAAATCCGTACATCAGCACCAAAATATTCTAAGATTCGACCCGCTTCCATTACAGCTAAGCGGCTAAACGAACGCTCACGGTTAGACCCATAGAGCAATAATATACGTGGTGGATGCGCCAGTTCTTGTGCTTGAATCTGCGTAAATTGAGGTGTCTTCAATAAGTCGATATTAATATTTGGTAATTCCATATTAAGACTCCGAATACAGTTTTCGTTTAAGCCAAAGCGATACACTTACTAATGCAATCAGCACAGGGACTTCAACCAATGGGCCAATAATCGTGGTAAATGCAATCGGAGATGCAATGCCAAAGGTCGCGATGGCAACAGCGAGGGCAAGTTCAAAATTATTACCTGCTGCGGTAAAGGATATGGCAGTGGTTTTGGCGTAATTATTGCCCATCCATTTGCTCATCAAAAAGCTAATGAAAAACATCACCACAAAGTAGATCGTGAGGGGAATGGTAATACGCAGTACATCCATCGGAAGGCTCACGACATCTGCACCTTTGAGGCTAAACATCACGACAATGGTAAATAGTAGGGCGATCAGGCTTAAAGGGTTAATTTTTGCTATAAATTTTTCTTGATACCAGGTATTTCCTTTTTGTTTAACGAGGAAATATCGTGTAAGAAAGCCGAGCAAAAATGGGATGCCGAGATAAATCAGAACAGCTTGTGTAATGGTCCAAAAACTCACTTGTATAACTTGTGCTTCAACACCAAAAAATGGTGGAAGATAGCTTAAGAAAAACCAAGCATAGCTACTGAAAAAGAGGATTTGGAAAATGCTATTAAATGCAACCAAGGCCGCAACATATTGATTGTCACCACATGCCAGATCATTCCACACCAGTACCATCGCAATACACCGAGCTAAACCAATTAAGATCAAGCCGGTCATGTATTCTGGATAATGCTGTAAAAATACGATTGCCAAAATAAACATTAAACAAGGCGCAATGACCCAATTTTGTAGTAATGACAATGTTAAAGTACGTTTATCCTTAAAAACTTCAGGTAGTGTTTGGTAATCCACTTTGGCTAAAGGTGGATACATCATCAGAATTAAACCAATCGCAATGGCGATGTTGACATTGCCTACAGTAAGTTGATTTAAGCCTGTAGAAGCACTTGGAAAATAGATACCAATTCCAATGCCTAAGCCCATCGCAATAAAAATCCACAGCGTGAGGTTTCGGTCGAGAAATGACAGTTTTTTAGCAGTCATTATTATTGAATCTCTGAAATTTTCTCAATCTTTAAACGCAGTTCTTCATTGGATAGCGCTGAAAAATCCAGTTGAAATAAAGCATCAAGGCGACGATTAATGTGTGCGACAGTCTCTAAGAATGCCTCAAGTTTGACCGCTTCAGTCGCATCTAAATGTGAAGGATCTTCAAGTCCCCAATGTGCTTTAATGGCTGAGCCAAGAAAAATAGGACAGGCTTCTTGCGCAGCAGATCCACAAACAGTAATCACCACATCAGGTTCGAATTGCTCACATTCCGCAATCGTTTTACTGTATAAACCTTCGGTGGGTAAATTTAAGTTATTGAGGGTTTTGAGTGTGAGCGGATGTACGTGTCCACTAGGCTTGCTTCCTGCGCTATAAGCATGAAAACCTTCTGGTGCTCGGACATTAAATAAGACTTCGGACAAAATGCTGCGGCAACTATTGCCCGTACATAAAAATAGAAAATTCATAGTGATTCACAAAGGGTCGTATTACTTTTTGAGGTGTTTAAATTGAGGTCTTTAAAGCGTTCTTGATGGCGCATGACCTCAAGAATTTGTGTGCACCACGCTGGGAGCGTAGGATGAATCGAGTAATACACCCATTGGCCTTTACGTTGATCACTCAAAACACCAGATGAGCGTAGTAGCGCTAGATGGCGTGAAATTTTGGGTTGGCTTAATTGAAGTGATTCGGTGAGTTCACATACGCAGAGTTCACCTTTGCATGCCAATAACATGACGATATTTAGTCGAGTTTCATCTGAAAGTAATTTGAAAAAATCAGTCTGTTCCATGTCTATCTATACATATGGATTAGCATATATATTTACATATGAATATATGGATGTCCATATGTATAAAGGTTTTATCTAAATCTAAATTTAAAAGTTTAATGATGATTATGTGATTTACGATATTCTAAAAAACTGATTTATAAATCTCGTATTTTAGAAACATCCTCAAAGATGAGGATGTTTATTTTCAAGTGTAAGTGCTTTATTCAATCCATCCCCGTCGAATTAATGGTTTCATTAGAAAAGTATGCATATTCAATATGTAATACATAATCTTATGTTGGTGTTTCCACCAAATAGGCAAGCCTGCCAAATTTATGAAGAGAGCAATAAAAAAAGCACCGAACATATCAATAGGAAAATGTACGCCCACATACACGCGAGACCATGCTACAAGCAATGCCACCCAAATCAGTATACGACCCAAATCGCGTTTTAATGAAAAATAGTATGAGAACGCAATACCACTAAAAATACTCATGTGATTACTGGGAAAAGAGCCTGTAGGATCATGTTGTATTAAAGTTTGACCTACATCAATTACAAAGGGGCGAGGTGTGTGCAATATTGCGGATAAAATCTCACTTATACACAGTGTCACTGCGGTAAAGAGCGCAGCTTTTATAATTGCTGTTTTTGTTTCAATCTTTCCAAACAACCATGCGAAAGCAAAGATAATTAAAAATATGTAAATCAGATCATGTGCGATAAATTGAGCGAAAGTCATCATTAGTGTTGATGCATGCTCGGGCACATTTAATAAATAGTAAAGGTCAAGATTGAGTTGTTCGATAGACATGTTGCTTAAGGGGGAATAAGACAGTTGGCTAATGTAATCCTCTCGTGGCTAAAGATATAGCAAGGACTTGTAAAAATTAACGAAATAAATAAGCGCTTTGTTGAAAAGCAAAAAAGCCATCAAAAGCGACTGCTTATTTGATGGCTTTTTGATGCTAGGGCATGAACACTCAATTATTTAAACTGTATGGTGCCGTTGGCATTTACTGTGATTTTAGACTCGCCACCCGCCATTTCCTGTTCTGGAATTGCATCAGCTGCTGCAGCTTTCATCATGGCCATACGTGGTACAGGCTGACCACCATAATTGCTGGTATTTAAATTGATATTCACCAAGTTATAGCCTGACTTATTCCACGCTTGTGACAATGTTTGCGCGCGTTGTTGGAAGTTTTTAGAGGCTTCAACCATGAGTTCATTTTCTACTTTTTTTCGCTGTGCATCTGACACGCTAAAGCTGATGGACTGAGTTTGGAAATTTTGCTGTAACTCACTGACTAACTGGCTAGCAGCTTTAAAGTCAGTACTTTCTAAACGAACTTCAGCACGACCACGCCATTCTTTAAGTTTACGGCTGTCATTGTCATAGATAGGATAAGTAGTTTGTGAACCTGTTTCAATTTTTACCGATGGGTATTTTCGAGCAGTATTAACGGCCTGACTCATCAGCTGATTAATTTGTGCAGCGAGCTCAG
Source organism: Acinetobacter sp. YH12227 (assembly GCF_013417785.1). Lineage (NCBI taxonomy): Bacteria > Pseudomonadati > Pseudomonadota > Gammaproteobacteria > Moraxellales > Moraxellaceae > Acinetobacter > Acinetobacter sp. YH12227. The sequence continues at coordinate 18,618 of NZ_VPDH01000061.1, forward strand.
CGGGCTGTTTGTTTGACTTTTCTATATACAGCACGGCATGCATTTCATCATTTGAAACTTGGCGCGTTGCATCGGCTTGTATATTCACAATGTTGTAATTCAATGCTTCTGCAGCCTGTGTAAGCGCAGGGAGGCTCAAACTAGAGGCTAATAAGGCAGACGATAAGATAATTTTACGCATTGTTATACCTGTTCTTCTTTAAAAATTGCTAATTTAGCGAATTTACCCATCTTAAGATGTGAATGTGATGGTTTAAAGGAATATATGTGGTTGGATTGTAATTATTTGAACATTTTTTAAAAAATCCTAATTTTAGTAAGTTATTTTAAATCAGATGGTTAAATTAGTATTTTATGAACGGTTACAATTAATCCGTATAAGATCTAATAAAACATAAAGCAAAGAGGTTTTCTTTGTTTTGTCACACTGTAAGATGATAATTCAGGCTATCAATCGGATTGATCTGTTTTTTCAGTGCTTGATGCTATGATTTGGTCATAAAAGTTATTTATTTTCCTGAAAAATTCTGTATCATCCGCCCTCTAGTTAGCCATTACATATAGAGCTCTTAAAACTAACTGGAACTCATAAAGCACCGAGTCAAAGGACCGCAAGTCACCCGACTTATTTCTTTTAACCCATATCAGAGATGGTAATTCGATATGAGCGTTTCTTCAGTAAATCCTGCCCCTAATTCTACTAACGAATACTATTTAACTCGCCAAAGTCAAATGGAATCGAATGTTCGTAGCTATCCACGTAAACTTCCACTTGCGATAGCAAAAGCTTTGGGCTGTTGGGTTACCGATGTTGAAGGTACAGAGTACCTTGATTGTTTAGCTGGGGCAGGTACATTGGCACTAGGCCATAATCACCCTGCGGTCATTCAAAGTATCCAAGACACACTTGCAAGCGGCTTGCCATTGCATACTTTGGATTTAACAACACCTTTAAAAGATGCTTTCACTGAAGCTTTACTTGAACAATTACCAGGTGGTAAGGAAGAGTATTGCCTACAGTTCTGTGGTCCGTCTGGTGCAGATGGTACAGAAGCAGCAATTAAATTAGCAAAAACATACACTGGTCGTAGCTCTGTGATTAGCTTCTCTGGTGGCTATCACGGTATGACGCACGGTTCTTTAGCAATGACAGGTAACTTGTCTGCGAAGAATGCTGTGAATGGCTTGATGCCAGGTGTTCAATTTATGCCGTATCCGCATGAATACCGTTGCCCATTAGGCATTGGTGGTGAAGCGGGTGTTGATGCATTAACGTATTATTTCGAAAACTTCATTGAAGACGTAGAAAGCGGTGTAACTAAGCCAGCAGCTGTCATTTTGGAAGCGATCCAAGGTGAAGGCGGTGTGGTAACTGCACCTGTGAAGTGGTTGAAAAAAATCCGTGAAGTGACTGAAAAGCACAATATCGTGTTAATTCTTGACGAAGTTCAAGCGGGCTTTGCACGTTCAGGTAAAATGTTTGCCTTTGAACATGCGGGTATCGAACCTGATGTTGTTGTCATGTCTAAAGCGGTGGGTGGTAGCTTACCACTTGCAGTACTTGGTATTAAACGTAAATTTGATGCTTGGCAGCCTGCAGGTCATACGGGTACTTTCCGTGGTAACCAATTGGCTATGGGTACGGGTCTTGCAACGATCAAAACCATTAAAGAACAAAATCTTGCTAAAAACGCGCAGGAGCGTGGTGATTTCTTACAAGCTGAAATTAAAAAATTAGCGCAAGAATTCCCATGTATCGGTAACGTACGTGGCCGTGGTTTGATGATTGGTGTTGAAATCGTTGATGAACGTAAATCAGCGGATCACATGGGTTCATTACCAGGTGATGGTCAATTGGCAGCAGCAATCCAAGCAGCATGTTTCGATAACAAATTATTGTTAGAGAAAGGTGGTCGTAACGGTACAGTAATTCGTTTACTTTGCCCATTGATCATCAACCAAGCTGAATGTGAAGAAGTGATTGTTCGCTTCAAGAAAGCTCTTGCTGAAGCACTAGTTGCAACTCGAGGCGCGTAAGACATGGTAGATTTTGCAGAACATCGTAAAGCGTTATTCTGCAATGATGCACAATCTATTGCTGACTATCAGTCGGCAATGGATTCAGCTGTAAAAGCTGTATCTGCATGGTTGCAAAATGACAAAATGTACACAGGCGGTAGCATTAAAGAGCTTCGCTCTGCTATTGCATTTAATCCTTCTAAAGAAGGTTTAGGTGTACAAAAGTCTCTTGATCGCATGGTTGAGCTTTTCTTAAATAAAAGCTTAAAGGTGCATCATCCGCATTCTCTAGCGCATTTACACTGCCCAACGATGGTGACAAGTCAAATCGCGGAAGTGCTGATTAACGCAACAAACCAATCAATGGACTCATGGGATCAAAGCCCTGCAGGTTCATTGATGGAAGTTCAGTTAATTGACTGGCTTCGCCAAAAAGTTGGCTATGGTGCAGGTCAAGCAGGTGTATTCACCTCTGGCGGTACGCAGTCTAACTTAATGGGTGTTTTGCTTGCACGTGATGCATGTATTGCTAAAAACTGGAAAGACGAAAACGGTAACCCGTGGTCTGTTCAGCGTGATGGCGTACCTGCGGAAGCAATGCGTAACGTAAAAGTGATCTGTTCTGAAAATGCACACTTCTCTGTGCAAAAGAACATGGCCATGATGGGTATGGGTTTCCAATCTGTTGTCACTGTTCCTGTAGATGCAAATGCACGCATGGACATGGATGCGCTTGAGAAAACCATGGCGCACCTTCAAGCTGAAGGTAAAATCGTAGCATGTGTAGTTGCAACTGCGGGTACAACCGATGCAGGTGCAATTGATCCATTGAAAGAAGTGCGTGCAATCACCAACAAATATGGCGCGTGGATGCATATCGACGCAGCATGGGGCGGTGCATTGATTCTTTCAAATGACTATCGTTCAATGTTAGACGGTATTGAACTGTCTGACTCGGTAACGCTTGATTTCCATAAGCATTACTTCCAAACGATTTCATGTGGCGCGTTCTTGCTTAAAGATGAAGCGAACTATCGTTTCATGCATTATGAAGCTGAGTACTTAAACTCGGCTTATGATGAAGAGCATGGTGTTCCGAACTTGGTGTCTAAGTCACTGCAAACAACTCGCCGTTTTGACGCGTTGAAATTGTGGATGACAGTTGAAGCGCTAGGTGAAGAGCTTTACGGTTCGATGATCGATCACGGTGTAGGTTTAACACGTGATGTTGCAGCTTATATTGATGCAACTGATGGTCTAGAAATGTTGGTTGATCCACAATTCGCCTCAGTATTGTTCCGTGTAATTCCTGAAGGTTACCCAACAGAATTACTTGATACCTTAAACCAAAATGTTGCAGACGAATTGTTTGCACGTGGTGAAGCGAATATTGGTGTGACTAAAGTTGGTCAAGTTCAATCATTGAAGATGACCACTTTAAGCCCAGTTGCGACTTTAGATAACGTGAAGAATTTACTTGCACTTGTGCTTGCAGAAGCTGATCGAATTAAAGGCCCAATCGCTGATGGTACATATACACCTGCAATTGACTAATCATTTGCTTGTGTGAAAAAAGGCGCTCAATTGAGCGCCTTTTTTTATGCTTTTAAATAGCTTAGATTTATAAATAAAGGTAAGCGTCCGCTGAACCCCATGCCTATTTTTTAATTTGAGTTGGATTTCCAGCGATGTGGTAGTAATTCTTCTATTTGGGTCGCTTTATGCGTCGGCAGCCTTTTCAGCACATCACTGAGATAGGC